>CANBEE010000166.1 GCA_947367415.1 uncultured Bacteroidales bacterium | reverse complement strand
CAAATCTACACAAAAACACCTCTCAGCTAAACTCGAAATAATATTAAAACAGATTCTAACATGAAAATACAGTTCTTAATTCTTTTTTGCTTTATATCTTAGGAGGATTGAGGGAAAAAGATTACATTTGCAATTAAATGTGAAGTGATAAATGCTTCAACCATGAAAAAAGGACAGTGAAATGAAACAAAATAACTATTGTGTAATTATGGCTGGCGGTATTGGAAGCCGTTTTTGGCCGCAAAGCAGAGTGGCCCAGCCTAAACAGTTCGTCGACTTTTTCGGTATGGGCAAGTCGCTGTTGCGACAGACGTATGAGCGCTTCCTGCGTATCGTTCCTGCCGAGAATATCATAGTGTCAACCCACCTCGACTATTCTGATTTGGTGCGCAAGCACCTGCCCGAGCTTCCTGTTGACCAGATGTTGCGAGAGCCTGCACACCGTGGCACTGCGCCCAGCATGGCATTTGCAGCCTACCATATACGTACCATCAATCCTGATGCCAATATTGTAATGGCACCTGCCGACCAGTTGATATTGGATGAAACCAAGTTTGTGGAGGACATTAACCGGGCGCTCGACTATGTAGCCGAAAACAAATGTCTGCTCACGGTAGGTATCAAGCCTACTCATCCGGAAACTCGCTATGGCTATATTCAGGCCGATGGCGATGCTGTTGGGGGCTTCACTAAAGTGAAGACTTTTACCGAGAAACCGGAGCTCGACTTTGCACGCGTGTTTGTGGAGAGTGGCGAGTTCTTCTGGAATACCGGTCTGTTTGTGTGGAACGTAAAGACCATCATATCAACGATGATGGAGCTGATCCCCGAGATGACCAACCAGTTGGAGACTATATTTACAGCCTTGCCCAACAGAGACAAGCGCCGGACGGCCTTGTATAGCTGTTATGAGGGATTCCCGAATATCTCGGTCGACTATGCCGTGATTGAGCGTGCCACGAATATTTATATGCAGATTGGCACCTTCGGATGGGCCGATGTGGGCCGTTGGGACGATGTGTATCGATACTCGTCGAAGGACGTGGATGGCAATGTCGTGAAGTCGGGCAATGCCGAGTTCTACAATTGCCATAACAATCTGGTGTCGGCAGCTGAAGGCAAGCTTGTAATCCTCCAAGACCTTGAGGGGTACCTTGTAAACGATACGGAAGATGTGCTGGTAATCTGTAAGCGTGAGGAGGATGATGACTTCAAGAAATTCCGCAACAATGTGCTGCTCAAGCATGGGGAGGAATATTTGTAAATAAAAGAATTATTTGACGATAAATTAGTGTACATATGAATACATTGCTCTTATTGGGAGTGGGAATGCAGGAAATCCTGCTGATAGCATTGGTCGTGTTGCTTTTCTTTGGTGGAAAGAAGATTCCCGAGCTGATGAAGGGGCTTGGCAAGGGCGTCAAGAGCTTCAAGGATGGAATGAACGAGCCTGATAGCTCTACTGCTGACAGCAAAGACGAAGATAAGAAATAATCCTACGATGCAATCGCAAGAAGGACTCTCCTTTTGGGACCACCTTGATGTGCTCAGAAGTGTGCTGATCAAGATTGTGGCTATTGTCGGGGTGCTGATGGTAGTGGCATTTTGCTTCAAGCAGCAGTTGTTCGATGTCGTGCTTGCCCCCAAGGAATCGAACTTCTTTTTCTATCGTCTCTTTGGGGGAGGCGATTTCAATGTAGAGCTTATCAACACCCGCTTGGCCTCACAGTTTACCATCCACATGAAGGTGGCGTGCTATACTGGTGTGTTGCTGGCCTCGCCTTATATTATATATCAATTGTTTACCTTCATCTCGCCGGCCCTCTATGCAAATGAGCGCAAGTATGCCGTGTGGGGTACGCTGAGTGGTTATCTCCTTTTCATGGCAGGCGTACTGCTCAACTATTTCATCATCTTTCCCCTTACCTTCCGTTTCCTTGCCACCTATCAGGTTAGTGAAGCTGTAGTCAATACCATCACACTCTCCTCATATGTCGATACCCTGATGTCGCTGAGCTGGCTGATGGGAGTTGTCTTCGAGCTTCCCTTGTTGTGCTGGATTCTCTCCAAGCTGGGCGTGTTGCAATCCTCCTTTATGACCGTCTATCGCCGTCATGCCATAGTCGTCATTCTGATTTTGGCTGCTATCATTACTCCTACGGCCGATATAGTCACACTCTTGGCCGTCACGCTACCCATCTACATGCTCTATGAAGTGGGTATCTTTATTGTACGGAGAAACGAGAAGAAACTGTTGCGTAAAGTTTAGCTTTAAGCTGTTCTGTAGACATAAGAAAAGAGGGTGTGCCCGACGGTACACCCTCTCTTCGTTTTATTTGTAGATGATTGGTTACTCCACACCTACCATCGACACCTCAATCTCGTTGCCCTGCTTGAGGAGTTTCTTTACAAACTTCTTCAGGTCGTCGGGAGTGATGCTGTTGAGGGTCTTCTCATAATCCTTGTAGCCTTCGTAGTCGGCAGTGATGCTGCTCTGAAGCAAGCTGGCCCAGTATGCATTCTCTTTCTGGTTCTCGGCATACTTCTTCAGCATATACTCGCGCACCTTGTCGAGATCCTTCTGGCGGGGTCCCTCCTCGGCAAACTTGTTGAGCAGGTCGATAGCCATCTTGGTGAGGTGTTCACGCTTGTCTGGGTCGGTTTGGAACATGATGAGCAGGCGTGCGGTCTCCTTGGGCACTTTGGTAAGGGTTCCGCTGGTACCTACACCGTAGGTTCCACCCTCCTTCTCGCGAATTTCCTCGGTGTAGATGATGTCGAGGATTTGCTTGGTGAGGCTCATCATGAGGTTGTTCTTGAGGTTGTGCTTCACCTTGCCGCTGTATACGAGGTATACGGTAGCTGAGGGGGTAGCCATCTGCTTATTGAAGATGTTGGTAATCTCGCCCTTTTGGATGTCGAGCTTGGCATCTACGTACTTCTCCTTCTTGCCAGCTGCGGGCAGACCGCCGATATACTTCTCGATGAGGGGCAGTGCGGTAGCCTCGTCGATGGCACCGGTGAAGATGAACACGAAGTCGGCCGCATTGGCAAAACGCTCCTTGTAGATCTCGAGGATGCGCTTGTCGTCAATCTTCTCCACGTCTGCAGCCTTCATATTGATGGCGCGGGGGTGGTTGTTGTAGAGCACCTTGGTGAGGGTGTCGCCCAGTGCCGACTGAGGATCCAGCTCCTGATTCTCGAGCATAGCCTTCATCTTGCTCTTGTAAGAGGCGAAGGCCTCGTCGTCGAGGCGGGGAGCAGTGAACTGCAGGTAGGTGAGCTGCATCAGGGTCTCGAAGTCCTTCGGTGTACTGTTACCGTTCATACCCTCCATGTTCAGGCTGATGTAAGGAGCCACGCCTGCCTTCTTGCCGGCGAGCACCTTCTGCAGGTCAGTGGTGTTGAAGTTACCGATACCGTTGTTCTCGATTACGTCTACCACCTGGCCGAGGTTGATGGCCTCGCTGGCATCATAGAGTGCCGTACCGCCCTTGCTGACTACGCTCATCAGTATCTGGTCGGCCTTGAAGTCGGTGCTCTTGAGGTATACGGTAGCGCCGTTCGAGAGGGTCAGCTGCTTGTAGCCATACTTGGCCTCCTTGGTCTTCACCACCTTGCCGCCTTCGGGCTCTTGGGCGATGAGGGGCTCGTCCGATACCTTGTCAACGTATGCTGTGATGTCCTCGGCAGCTACTGCGGTGAGCAGCTGAGCCACTTCTGCTTCGGTGGGATATACCACACCCTCCTTATCGGGGAGCATAGCCATCACCACGAGGTTAGAGTCGCTCATGAGGCCCTGGATGAGCTGGTTCACGAGGTCTACGGGGAGGTTGGGAGCGAGCTGGTTCATCAGCGCATACTCATTCTCGATGCCGGGGATAGGCTCGTTGTCGATGAAGTGGCGCACATACTGCTGGCAGTAGCTGCGGCTCTTCACCTTGGCACGCTCGTTGTAGGCACTCTCCAGGTTGGTGAGGTACTCGGCACGTGCACGCACATACTCCGACTCGGTGAAGCCATGACGACGGGCACGCAACATCTCGCGGTAGAGCAGCGCTGTAGCCTCCTTCATCTGGCCCTCCTTAGGGATGATGGCACCGCTCACGGCACCCTTGGTCTTGGAGAGGAAGTAGTCCTCATCGTTCACGAATCCCTCCACGAAGGGAGCGTCGGGCTGCATGGCAAGCTCGCCCATGCGGCTGCCTATCATTGAGGCAAACATCGCCTTGGCATAGTCGATGATGAGGTACTGCATGTTGCCCTTCACCTCGGCGGGGATAGCCTCGTGCTTGTTGAAGATGTATACGATGCCATACTGCTGCTCCTTGTCCTTGGCCAGAGCGATGATAGGCTCCTTGTTGTCGGCCACGGGATAGTACACGCGCTCGGCAGGATTCTCGGGCATGGTGAGGTCGGCAAAGATGCTCTTGATCTTGGCCTCCACCTCGTCAACATTCACATCGCCCACTACGACGATACCCTGCTGGTCGGGACGGTACCACTTCTCGTAGTAGTCGCGCAGCGCCTGGTAGGGGAAGTTGTCCACCACCTCCATGGTGCCGATAGGCATGCGGTGACCATAGCGGTTGCCGCCGGGGTAGAGTGTGGGGAGCAACTGCTCGAGCATGCGCTGCTGAGCATTGTTGCGTTGGCGCCACTCCTCATGGATAACGCCACGCTCCTTGTCGATGTCGTCACCTTCGAGCAAGAGAGCGCCAGCCCAATCGTGCAGAATCCACAGACATGAGTCGATGGCCCCAGCCACGCTCACGGGCACATTGTCGATGTTGTACACCGTCTCGTCGATAGAGGTGTAGGCATTGAGGTCAGCACCGAACTTCACGCCGATGCCCTCAAGGTACTTGATCACGCCGTTGCCGGGGAACTTCTCCGTGCCGTTGAAGCACATGTGCTCCAGGAAGTGTGCCAATCCGCGCTGGTTGTCCTCCTCGAGCACCGAGCCCACCTTCTGTGCGATGTAGAAGTTAGCCTGTCCTTCGGGATAGTTGTTCTGACGGATGTAGTAGGTCAGTCCATTGTCAAGTTTGCCCATGCGAACCTGCGGGTCCACGGGTACGGGCGGCATCTGCTGGGCAAATGCCGTCACGGCACATACCACGAGCGTGGCCAATGCCATGAAATGCTTTCTTAGTTTCATTGTTTTGTTGTTATTAAATAGTGTATAAATATGTCTGTAGACGTACAATCACCTTAAAAAACTACGCGCGTACACAATTATTCGTACAAAATTAACACATTCGTATGAAAACACCCAAATATTAACGTATTTTGTGATTGGAAAATAGACATTACTCAACACCAAGACACATTTTTCCCTTTCACAAGGCTTATGAAACGTGAACAGATAGAACAGGAGGTCATACACAAAAACAAAGAGGTCGGCACACGGGGTACCGGCCTCTACTGTCGATTTAAGGGTTAGAATTGTTCAAGAGGCTAAAGCTCTTTCGAGTAGCTCAGAATCCGCTACTCCCCTACCCAGCGATAGTAATGGCTGCTCTTGGGTACCAGCGCCAACTTGCCCTGCTCCACGTAGGCCTTGAGTTTGCGATAGGCCGTGCTCACCGCAAAGTGCCCGATGCGAGCCAACTCGCGCACATGGATATCCTCGTGAGTGGTGAAGTATTCGCGCAGTGCCTTCTCGAGCTCGGCCTCGGTGAGCGGTTTTCGCTCCACTCCCTCCACGCGGAACTTCACATCGGCCAGGCGCGAAGCCAGGTTCTTGTCGGGACGGAAGCGGATACCACTGATGCGCACCTCCTTGCCCGTGGGCGGTGTCGTGCCCTTGTGGCTACTCAGTTCCATATTCAGCGTGCCTAGCCCCGCCAAGTCCACGCGATAGCCATGGGCGAGTGCCTCCACGATGCGCTCGCTCATAGCCTCCCACACCAGTTTTACATCCGTCTCCGTAGCCGTGGTAGCGTCGTTGATGTCCTTGGCAAGGGAGGCCACATCCACCTTCATCGGGTGCGATACAGTGAGTGCCAACCCCTCAGCTTCGGTGCCTGCCCCACACATCAGTTTACGACTCGTAGCCTTGCAATCTACCTCAATCCCATACATACGCTTGTGCGCTGCTGTCTTATACTTCTTTGTCTTCATATCTATATATTGTTAAATTCTCATTCCTATAGCTA
>CANBEE010000165.1 GCA_947367415.1 uncultured Bacteroidales bacterium | reverse complement strand
ATAATCAGGAGGTGACGGTATCGCTCTATGATACCGATGATTTTTGGGGACCTAAGGCTTATATGGATGATAAGCGCATGGTTATTGGTGGTCGCTCCATGCTGCTCTCTCGAGTACGCGAGATTCGCTTTTTTATCGATACGGAGATTGCCGATGAGGTGAAGCCCGTCGTTGTGCCTGAGTTGGCCGACGTCTATAGTATGGATGGTCGCCTTGTGCGCAAGAATGCCGCTTCTCTTGAGGGCCTTCCCAAGGGACTATATATTATGAATGGAAAGAAAATGATTGTCAAATAAGCTAAGCAGGGTATGACTATGAAAATGAAAGCAAAGATACTTACCGCAATGTTCTGTCTGTCGGGTGTGCTCAGCATGTATGCTCAGGACTCATTGTGGGTACGATACGACAATCGTTTCAAGGCCAACAAGTTTGTGATGGATATTTCGGAGTACGACTCCATTGAGTTTCGCGCTCGCGGCACGATGCCTGTGATACGCCGCTACTCCACCTCTTTTGATAATGGCTATGCCGATTATCGTCTGTCGGGAATGACAGGCTCTGAGGGTGCTGCGCTCATCATTGGCGACCCTGGCCGCATCTTGTGGAAACCTCGCACCTCGGACAACAGCTACAACAACGATTATTCCAATCCCAATGCCAAGTGGTCGTTCAAGCACAGCAAGGAGTCGGAGCATTTCGTGGTGTTCTGGGATAGCAGCTTCGGTGACGACCCCAATGCCTCAACCGTCCCTGCGAATATGCGTGTCAATATCGACGACCTGCTCCTCAAGGCCGAGAAGTTCTACACCACCAATGTGGAGGAGTTGGGCATGGTTGTTACCGGTGACAACAAGTCGCAGCTCGATACCTACAAGATGATGATTTATCTCTTGTATCAGGCCGAGTGGCTGGCTACAGGTTCGGGCTATGACAATACGGTGGGAGCCCTGTGGGTCAATCCCAGTACTTGCCAACCCGTAGGCTCTACGATAGCTCACGAGATTGGCCACTCGTTCCAGTATCAGACCTATTGCGACAATATCTATCGTGGCAAGGCCAACGACAATCGCTCGGGCTTCCGCTACGGATATCCCAACAGTAATGGCGGCTGCGGTTTCTGGGAGCAGTGTGCTCAGTGGCAGGCTCATCAGGACTATCCTTCTGAAGCCATCAATAGCTACCATTTCGATGTTTGGATGCGCAACTATCATCGCCACTTCGAGCATGAGTGGATGCGCTATGCCAGCTATTGGTTGCAATACTATTGGACCGAGAAGAACGGTCTGTCGGCTCTTGGCCGCATCTGGAATGAAAGCTACTATCCCGAAGATGCTTCGCAAGCCTATATGCGTTTGTTCTGTGCTAATGACTATAATGAGTTCTTGAAGCAGTATTTCGAGTATGCTCAGAAGGCTACTACCTTTGACTTCGACCAGATACGTAGCTATGTGATGGGCAAATACTCCAACTACAAAACTTCTTTGGTTAACCTTGCTGATGGATGGAAACAGGTGGCCTACTCAAGCTGTCCGCAACCTACGGGCTTCAATGCCATTCCTCTGACATTGCCCGAGGTGGGTACTGAGGTGAAGGTTACCATCAAACCTTTGGCTGCAGGCTCGGTTTTGGCTACGGGTGATGCCGGTAAGCAGGTCGATGGCGATGGCAATAAGGTGGGTTCTGTTACTACCTATAATAATACGGCAGTGGCTGGTCATGAGCAGCTGGCCTATGGTTTTGTCGGTATCAAGTGGGACAATACTCGTGTCTATGGCGAGATGAACCTCGCTACACCTTCAGCCGAAGGTACAGCTACCTTTACCGTGCCCGAGAACTTGCGCTATCTGTGGGTAGTCGTTCAGGGTGCTCCTACCAAGTATTTCCAGTGCCCTTGGGACGAGAAGGAGGCCACAGACCATCAGTTGCCTTATCAGATAAAGGTAGAAGGAACTTCGATAAAGTAAGATAATATGATGAAGAAATCTCTATTACTATTGACATTCGTTGGACTTGGCATATCTGCTATGGCCCAGAAGCAGGTGTTCCTGCCCGACTCAATCCGTTGCTACAACCTCGATGATGATAACAGCCGTTGGAGCTGGAAGCGCTCAGCGCAGACCGAGAATCTGGTATTCTTCTGGGAGAAGGGCTTTAGTCACGACCTCAGCAATCCCCCCATGCTTGAGGGCAAGCCCATGAAGGTTGATTTGGACAATCTCAAAGAGCGCATCGAATCGTTTTATACCTACTATCGCGACACCTTGCGCTTCACCTTGCCCGGCTCCAAGGCCGACAAGTACAAGATGATGGTGATGCTCAACTATTCGCTCGATGGCACAGCTTATGGTGGTACATACGACAACTTCATTGGTGCCCTGTGGGTTGCTCCCAACCGTATACAGGACAAGAAGCTCAACTGCATGGCACATGAGCTGGGCCATTCGTTCCAGCTACAGATACCTGCCGATAGTGTAGGTGATGCGTGGGGTGGCTCGGGATTCTATGAGATGACCAGTCAGTGGATGCTCTGGCTTGTCAACCCCGACTGGCTCACCGATGAAAACTATCACTTCGAGGCTTATAACAAAGCTATACACAAGGCCTACCTCGATGGCGAGAACATCTATCGCTCACCCTATGTGCTCCAATATTGGGCCATGAAGCGTGGCAAGACCTGCATTGCCGACCTCTACCGTGCCGGTAAGCGTGGCGAGGATCCCGTGATTACTTATAAGCGCCTCTATGGCCTCACACAAGAGCAGTTCTGCGATGAGATGATTGATGCCTGCCAGCATATCGTGACCCTCGACCTCGGACATGCTTGGGACGAGACACGCCGCTATGCCTGCACCTTTGATACACCCATGAATCCTGCCGCAACCAAGGGCTACTATAGTCCGGCCGATGAGGTGCTGCCCGAGGACTATGGCTTCAGTGCCATCCGCTTGCAGCCAGCCAAGGCAGGCAAGAAGGTGAGTGCCACCATCGAGAGTGACACTCCGCTCCGCTATGCCTTTGTGGCAGTTACAGCCGATGGCAAAGCTCACTATGGTACTCCCGTGAGCACAGGCAAGGCTGAGATGAAGATGCCTCGAGGACAAGAGGTTAAACATCTCTACCTGGTTGTGATGGGTGCTCCTCACGAGCATAAGATGCTCACCTGGCGCAATCGTGAACCCAATCGCCAGTATCCCTACGAGGTAAAGTTCAAGGGAACGGGAGTTGAATTCTGAATTGTGAATTGTCAATTGTCACTTGTGAATTAACATCCTGTCTATGCGTCGTTCATTGTGTCTTGCGCTCCTTCTCCTCATCTGTGCCTCGGCTTTCCCGGCCAAGTGCCTGATGATAGAGCTTACGGGAGGATCTAAGATTTACTATTCGTTTGAGAAATACGTCCCTATGATACGTTTCGAGAATGGAGTGATGCGTGTCTCTACCCGTAAGATAGAGTTTAGCCGTATCGTGCAGTTTGCAGTGATTGATGATGCTTCGGGTATTGAGGCCGTAGAGACTGCTCCGCAGTTCTCGGCCGATGGATACCAGTTCACCATCACCTCACTCGAACCGATACGTGTATTCAATACCGTTGGCGTTCCTTGCCAAGCAGTTGTCACTGCATCCGATGAGGCTCAGCATGTAGATCTCACACAGCTCCCTGCCGGCACCTATGTGGTGCAGTGTGGCGAGCAGTCATTCACCATATATAAGAAGTAGGTATGAGTCGCAAGATATTCCGTTTACTCTCTCTGCTGATGCTTCTTGCATCTATGGTTGTGGCTCAGGACAACATCCATATCCGCACCCATTCCTATGGCACCTATTGGGAGTTCCCGATGGTGATAGACCATATCAACTATTTCGACTTCAATACCGACCAAAGTCGCCTTCATGCCAATGTGCAGGGTGGGGTAGTAGTGCCCTTCCGCAGCAGCGAGGTCGATACCATCACGTTTCAGCATGCCCCCACCACCTTCACGGAGAACCACTACAAGGTGTTTCAGATGTATATCACCATCAATAGTGGCGAGGCGGTGACCTCCAAGGAGGAGTATGTGCCCTGCTACGTGTCGGTCAACGGACGTGGCAGCTTCCCTCACTATTCGGGCAAGGCCAAGATTCGTGGCCGTGGCAACAGCACGTGGGAATGGTACGACAAGAAACCCTACCGCATCAAGCTCGACAAGAAGGCCTCTATCTTAGGACTCGAAGCCAATAAGGACTGGGTATTGCTGGCCAACTATCGTGATGTTACCGACCTGATGAATACCTTTGTCTTCGAGGCCGGTCATTGGCTCGATATGCCCTGTACCAATCACACACGCTATACCGAGGTATTCCTCAATGGCGAGTACATCGGGCTCTATCAACTTACCGAGCAGGTAGAGCAGGGCAAGGGGCGTGTAGCCATAGATGAGCAGCGAGGTATACTCCTTGCTCTCGACCTCGATGATGGTCCCGGACTCTCACCCAAGGCGACAGACAATTTCTACTCCGAGGTGTTCCGCCTGCCCGTCTGCATCAAGCACCCCGATGAGGATGACCTCACCGAGACTTTGAAGGACTCCATCAAGCAGGTGTTTGCCGAGTTGGAAACAGCCATTAACAACAAGAGTTTCTCGCAGACCAATAAGCTGATGGACCTCCGCTCCTTCGTGCGCTACCTCATTCTGCAGGAGCTGGTGCTTAATGTCGAGCTGGTGGCACCGCGCAGTGTCTTCATCCACAAGGATGCCGATGGCAAGTGGACGATGGGCCCTCTGTGGGACTTCGATGCCGGCTACGACTTTGACTGGGCCACGATGACTACCGGGCATAATTACTTTTCCAACCACCGCGAGCTGGTGCTCGGTACCGACCCCTATCGTCACCGCGGCTGTTACGATGGTGGCATATCCCCCTTCTTCACCCGCCTCTTCGGCAATCACGGCTTTGTCACCCTCTTCAAGGAGGAATGGAGTGCCATGAAGAAAGATATTGTGTCGCGCAACTGGGCTGAGATGGAACTCTACCTCGACGAGCTACACCGCGGCACCATCACCCGCGAGTTTAGCCGCTGGCCCCTTCGTGGCAAGACCTACATGAACGAGGTCTATGCCATGCGCGACTGGCTCGTCCGTCGTGTCGACTACCTCGACGGCATCATCAGCGACTATCCGTTACCATAATGGCAACAACCCCAAGAATAAGAATCTTAAAAAACCAAGAAACATGTACAGCAATCCAGCAGAATGTCTCTATTGTCAGAACAATGAGACCCTCCACAACCTCATGATTGAGATTTGCCATCTTCGTGTATCTCGCCTCTTCCTGTTCAAGGAGCAGACCTATCATGGCCGTTGTCTTGTAGCTTATGACAAGCATGTGAACGACCTCAACGAACTCACCGATGAGGAGCGCAACGCCTTTATGGCCGATGTGGCACAGGCTACCCGTGCTATGCAGAAGGCATTCAATCCCGAGAAGATCAACTACGGTGCATACAGCGATAAGCTTTGCCATCTGCACTTTCATTTCGCCCCCAAGTACGTCGATGGTCCCGACTATGGCGGCACCTTTCAGATGAATCCCGGCAAGGTATACCTTTCCGATGAGGAGTATGCACAGCTCATCGATGCCGTAAAGGCATGCCTATAATCGCCTGTCGCACTCCCTTCGGGTCACCTTGGCCCTGTGAGAAAAGACAACAATCAGAGGTCAGCACACCATCGTGCTGGCCTCAATTTGTGTTTCGGAAAAACTCGCAGATTTCTCGAAGCAACAATTACTATCTGCGAACTCGTTAACCCCGATTCCCTTTGTCAGGATTTTTCTCCTTCTCATAAATGAAAGTATCCGATTGCTTGTTTCGTGAACTTTCAGGGAGAGGTCGTCACACTATACACCTGTTCAGCTCCTCCTTTGTCTGTCGCAAGTTGGGCAGGTAGTGGGTGAGTAGCGATTTGAACTGCTCATTGTGTAGGCGCACGATGATGTGCAGTAGCTCGTGCACCACCACATACTCTATGCAGTGCATCAGTCGCTTCATCAGCTCCAGGTTGAAGTTGATGTCGTGATTCCTGTGGTTGCAGCTTCCCCACCTCGTCTTCATCTGCTTTATGGTCGTTCGGTTTGCCTTTACTCCGATGATGCCTTCCCATTTCCCGATGAGTTCAGTGAGTAGCACCTTCAGTTTTGCACGATACCACTCCACAAAATACAGCTGCAAGGGTTAAAAAACAAATGTTGGAGGCA
>CANBEE010000164.1 GCA_947367415.1 uncultured Bacteroidales bacterium | reverse complement strand
GGGTCATGTACGAACTGTGCAGTACATAGTCCGGAGTGCTATATAAAAAATCATCCGGGATTGGATTATAAGATAAATTAGTCGTACATTTGTACAGAAAAAACAAACGAACAACTTTATATAATAAAACTATTATGGCAATACAAATCACAGACAGCAATTTTGAGGCATTGCTCGCCGAGGGCAAGCCTGTAGTAGTAGATTTTTGGGCTACATGGTGCGGACCTTGTAAGAAAATCGCTCCCGATATTGAGGCTCTCGCCGAGGAGTACGAAGGCCGTGTTATCATTGGCAAGTGTGATGTTGACGATAACGACGACCTTACCAGTAAGTTTGGCGTACGCAATATCCCTACCGTTATCTTCATCAAGAATGGCGAAGTGGTAGACAAGACCGTAGGTGCTGCCACCAAGGCTGCATTCGCTGAGAAAATCGAGGCATTGCTTTAATCTGTTTAGAGTTTAGTGCTTAGTGTTTAGAGCGCCATCCGAGCAACAATCACGGTGTCCTCTTACACTAAACTCTAAACTCTAAACCCTAAACTAATAAATAATGAACGACGAATTCCTCATGGACGACCTCGACGATGACAAGACTGTCGAGTTTATCCGCAACTTCCTGCCCGTAGAGCTTAAGGAAAAGTTTACCGACGATGACCTTTATTACATCATTGATGTCATCGCCGACTATTACTTCAGCAGTGGTCTCCTCGATGCCAAGCCCGACGCTGATGGCTGCATCGAAGTAGATACCGACAAGATAGTAGCCTATATTGTCAAGGAGGCCAAGAAGGACAAGATTGGCGACTGGCTCCCCGAGGACATCGAGCTCGTGGTGCAGGCCGAGATGGAATATGGCAACAGCTTGGGTCAGGTAGACTGATTCTCTGTCGCTGATGCCTCGGGCTTGTCCTTGAGGCAGATTCTAATAAGAAGGGACGTCATTGCTGGCGTCCCTATTGTTTTGCTCATTCTTGCCGTCCTGTGTGTTGCTCGGGATGGCAAGAATTATTTTTTTGTGCGTTATTTCAGTGCATTGATTCTCTGTTGTCCTTCGCTGATGAGGGTGGGGAAGTCCTCGGAGTGCTGGCTGTCGAAGTTGAAGCTGTTCATCAGCTCGTCCAGCTTGGCTTGTGCGGCAGTGTTGCCTGTGGCTTCATATTCCTCGCGCAGGATGCGTACCTTCTCATGGGCTTGTATACCTTCGATGAGCTTTTCGAAGCGTACTGAGCTGCGTCCGTAGGGATATACCATATATGTGTCGCCAGCAGGCCATGAGCGGAAGCGGGTGTCGTGGAGCGGATGCTTGGTCCAGCTGTTATAGGCCCAGCGCAGGTAGCCGTCGTAGCCCGAGTAGGCAACGTAGAAGCCATACCAGGCACCCTCGGCAGGTACGGAGAAGGTGAAGGTGTTGGGGCGATGGGTCGAGCAGCAGGTATAGACGGTGGTCTTCTTGCCCTCAGCCTTGCGGCGCTCCATTACCTCACGGGGCAGCAGTTCGCCCTGGTCCAAGGCGATGCAGTAGTCGTAGAGTCCGGCCTCAATCTCGGGATGGTAGTTACCGGCCAGCGATACCTTGAATTCGGGGTCGGCCTTGCGGATGACAGCCATAGCACGCTGCATGGCCTGCATGGGGCGCTCGTCCATGGCGATGGTGGTGATGGCGAACCATCCCTTTGCTCTCAGGTGCTTAGAGAAGGCCTTGAGCATGGCTACCCACATATCCTCGTAGGCTGCATCGCCGGGGGCGGCACGCAACACCTGCATGCGGTTGGTGGCTACGTCGTAGTAGGGGAAGCTGAGTGCCCAGGGTATCATGGAGAAGCAGTTGATCTGCTGGTCGATGCCGCAGCTCATCATGAACTCAATCCAGCGGTCAAACACGTCGAAGCCAAAGCTCCACGAGCCGTCGAGGTTCTTCACCCATGTCACCATGGAGTCGAAGTGGTCCTCGGTCTGTCCGTTCCAGGGCTTGTGCATGATGCTGGCGGTGATGACCTTTTGTCCGGCAGCGGCAAGCATTTCCATGGAGGGGCGCATAGCTGCGAGGTGGGCATCGCTCCACAGCGGTGTGTTGTAGTAGCGGGCCTCAGCGAAAGGGTTCTGCCACAGGTCGAGGTGGAAGGCCCAGTCCTTCGGTGCGGGCAGGGTGCGGTCGATGACCTTGATGTTGAGCGGCAGCTTGGCCACGGTGCGCTTGCCGGCCTTGATGGTTAGCTGTCCGCTATAGGTGCCGGGAGCAGCATCGGCAGGCACTTGGCAGCTTACCCATACGGAGCGGGTACTCATGGCATCCATGGCGATGGTCTCGGCATGAGGATCAATCATGTCGGCTACCATGGCCGAGTCGTAGATGGTGTGGTCGGGGCGATGGCCACAGCCTGCGCCACGTCCGTCGGGAGTGCTCCATGCATCGGTCTTCACATAGCGTACGAAGGCCGCCTTCACTGCCTCGGCAGGGAGGGTGTGGCGTCCGTTCTTGAAGGTGCTGAGCTGGAAGCTCACGGGAGCCACACTATCGGTAGCCACTCCGCTGTAGATGAGGGCCTGTGTGCTCACACGCTCGCCACGCCAGGCGGTGAGTGTCTCTGAGCGTTTCAGTGCTTTGGTGTCGGGCATCGCGTGCCAGTCGTAGCGTACGTCGCTGGTTCCCCATGCGGCACGCATGTTCTTCACTCCCTTCCATTCCTCTGCTACGGGTGTCTTGTGATCGGGGGTTTCGATAAATGTGTCCTGAGCATGAGCCAAGCATGCGGTGCCGATGAGAGCGGCCAATAGTAGTGTTTTTTTCATATTGTAACTGGTATTGATGGATTATTGGAACACAAACTTACATAAAAATTGTGATTTTTTACCGGACTAACATGAAAAATCACTTTTTTTATGTAGTTTTGCGAATTACAGCAACGACATTAATACAATATAAAACAATAAGACAATGAAAAAACAACGCCAACTATGCACCCTCATTGCACTTGCAGCGATGACCTTTGGTGCCAATGCACAGGAGATTACTCCACAGATGCTTGAGAAGTTCAAGACCGAGAATGCCATGACTGCCTCTGACCGCGCCATCCACAATGCCATGGCTGCCAACGACGTGAGCAAGCTCGCCGTGAATCAGGCCAACCAGACTGAGATGGACACCTACTTCACCTACAGCGTACCCTCGAAGGGCATCACCGACCAACTCTCATCGGGTCGCTGCTGGCTCTTCACGGGTCTGAACGTGATGCGTAGCAAGGTTATCAACGAGCACAACCTTGCAGGCCTCACCTTCTCGCCTATATACAACTTCTTCTACGATCAGCTGGAGAAGTCTAACCTCTTCTTGCAGGCCATCATCGACACTGGCGACAAGCCCCTCGAGGACAAGACCGTAGAGTGGCTCCTGCAGCACCCCCTGAGCGATGGGGGTACTTTCACTGGCGTGGCCGACCTGGCTGCCAAGTATGGTATCGTGCCGGCAGGCGTGATGCCCGAGACCTATGCCAGCAACAACACCTCACGCTTCACCTCGCTCATCAAGCGTAAGCTGCGCGAGGATGCCCTCATCCTGCGCGACAAGGTAGCTGCCGGTGCCAAGGGCAAGGAACTGCAGGCTGCGAAGACCGATATGCTCAGCGAGATATACCGTATCCTCGTGCTCGGCTTTGGAGAGCCCGTCACCACCTTCAAGTGGGCTCCCAAGGATGCTCAGGGCAAGTACATGTGGGAACCTAAGGAGTATACTCCTCAGTCGTTCTATGCCGAGTTTATCGGTGAGGACTACCAGAACGACTACATCATGCTCATGAACGACCCCACCCGCGAGTACTGGAAGACCTACGAGATACAGTACGACCGTCACACCTACGACGGACACAACTGGCTCTACCTCAACCTCCCGCTCGACGATATCAAGCAGATGGCCATCGCCTCCATCAAGGACTCTACCATGATGTATTTCTCTTGCGACGTGGGCAAGGAGCTCGACAGCAAGCGCGGCCTCCTCGACCTCGCCAACTACGACTACGAGTCGCTGCTGGGTGTTGAGTTCGGCATGGACAAGGCACAGCGCATACGTACCTTCGACAGCGGTTCGTCACACGCCATGACCATGATGGCCGTGGAGCTCGACGCTGAGGGCAAGCCCACCATGTGGAAGGTAGAGAACAGCTGGGGCGCTGCATCGGGCCACAAGGGTCACCTCATCATGACCGACGAGTGGTTCAACGAGTACATGTTCCGTCTCGTGGTAAACAAGAAGTATGCTTCAGATAAGGTGCTCAAGGCTGCCAAGCAGAAACCTATCCTGTTGCCTTGCTGGGATCCTATGTTCTTGGGTGAAGAATAATATCTTATACAATGTTGGCTATGAAGAAGACACTTGTTCTGTTTATCACCCTGTGTGCTGTAGCCTCATGGGGAGTCAAGGCTCAGCAGAGCTATTCGGGTCATCAGCTCACTGAAGAGGGAGCCTGGTGCTGGTTTGCCGACCCTCGCGCCATCCACTACACCAGCCAGGATGGTAGTATCAATGCTTCGTATATCGGCTACATCGATGTGCATGGCAATGTGAAAGCCATGCAGATGGACTACAACACCGGGCGCCAGAGCGAGGTGCTGGTACGTAGCTACTTCCAGCCCGACGACCACAACAACCCCACCTTCCTCGTCCTCCCCGATGAGCGTGTACTCATCATCTACTCACGCCACACCGATGAGCCGGCATTCTACTACCGCGTGTCGAAGTACCCCGGCGACATCACCATCCTGGGCGAGGAGAAGTGCATCAAGACCAACCACAACACCACCTACCCGTCGCCCTTCCTCATGAGCGACGACCCCGAGCACTTCTACCTCTGCTGGCGTGGCTTGGGATGGCATCCCACGATCGCTCGTCTCACCCTGCCCGATGAGAACGACGATGTGCAGATTGCCTGGGGCCCCTACCAGATGGTGCAGTCCACTGGTGCACGCCCCTATGCCAAGTACTATAGCAATGGCAAGGACAAACTCTATATGACCTACACCACCGGTCACCCCGATAACGAGTGGCCCTGCTGGCTCTACTTCAATGTCATCAACCTGCACCCCACACAGGGTGCCGACGGCAGCGTCACCGTAGCCCCCACGCTGGAGGACATCAAGGGCAACCACCTCTCCACGATTGCCGATGGCAAGTTCCGTGTCAACAAGAGCGCCGAGTATAAGCAGCAGTACCCCTATACGCTGGTCGATGCGCCTGCCGGTTACCGCGACTGGGTGTGGCAGATTGCCTGCGATGAGGCTGGCCTTCCCGCCATCGCCATGGTACGTATCGACCGCACCAAGCAGCACCACCAGTACTACTATGCCAAGTGGACAGGCGATGCATGGCGCCTCACCGACCTTGCCTATGGTGGCGGACGTTTCCACCCCTCCAACACCGAGTACTGCTACTCGGGCGGCATGGCCCTCGACCCCGAATGTCCAGGCACCGTGTACCTCTCGGTACCCACCAAGAACGCCAAGGGCGAGAGCATCTACGAGATATGGCGCTACCTCGTGGCCTCCAACGGTCAGGTAGTGATGAAGGATCAGATTACCCGCGGCTCGGCCAAGAACAATGTGCGTCCCTTCGTGCTCCCCGGCTCCAAGGATGTCCCCATGCGCCTCATGTGGATGCATGGCGACTACGCCTACTGGATAGTCAAGAAGGGCTTCCCCACTGGCTTCCCCACCGCCATCCATGCCCACGGCACTGCACCGCAGGCCTGCACAGCAGCCAAGCATGCGAAGGGTAACTTTACCATCGACATCAATGTCACCCTCTCTGCCGACCACTACTACGGCACCCTGCTCACCACACAGAGCTTCAGCTATGGCCTCGACAAGGAGACCGTGCGTCCCTATGTAGAGATTGCCGGCAAGCGCTACTACAGCACCAATGTGCTCTACACCTCCGACAACTGGGCTACCAACTGCACCGGCACCCATGGCGACAACTGGCCCACACCCCATGCCACCCTGCATGTCACCTTCACCTACGATGGTCACCGCCTCACCGTATACCGTGACGGTCTCATCGACCAGGTCATCGAAGCACCCAAGCTCAAGGCTTCGCAGGTGACTACGGGCGACCTTCCCTCAGGTGGAGTACAGATTAACTCCTTCGACCGTTGCTTTGCACAGGATGAGGTAAAGACACTGCCCAACTGACGGGCTAGCCTTATGATACAAAAACGAGGGTGTGTCTGCATTTTGCACACCCTCGTTTTATAT
>CANBEE010000163.1 GCA_947367415.1 uncultured Bacteroidales bacterium | reverse complement strand
CTATTGGTGATGCTTTGCCTGCCCTCTCTACTGTCAGCACAGGCAGTGCAGATTGCGATAAGTGATACCTTGCCAGCTCTCACTCCGCGTGAGGCACGTGCCATTCAACTCAGCGATTCATTGCTGCGTGTTACATCGGAAGAGTTAGGCGTACCTCTTGAAGACGTTGCAGAGGCTGATTCTGTTGTAGTAGCACGGGATTCCTCCGAAAACGTTACGGGGAAGGATGGTGCTCGTCGTGAGCAGCGTTTGCAGAAGCTGGCAAACTTCACTCCCGATCCCAATAGGGCGACATGGGCAGGTCTCGTATTCCCTGGAGGCGGACAGATATACAACCACAAGTACTGGAAGCTACCCATCGTGTATGGCGGATTCATCGGTTGTGCCTATGCTCTGAACTGGAACAACCAGATGTATAGCGACTACTCGCAGGCCTACCTCGACATCATGGACGACGACCCCGGCACCGCCAGCTACGAAGACTTCCTCCCACCCCGCTACAATGTGGAGGCCAACCGCGACTACCTGGAGCGCGTCTTCAAGAACCGTAAGGACAACTACCGCCGCCAGCGCGACCTCAGCATCTTCTGCTTCATCGGCGTATACCTCATCTCCGTCATCGATGCCTATGTCGATGCCGAGCTATCCAACTTCGACATCTCCGAGGACCTCACCGTACAGGTGCGCCCCAGCATCATCGACCATCAGCGCCACGCCACGCCACGCAACACCCAGTCCTACGGATTGCAGTGCAGCTTCAGTTTCTAAGCCTGGAGCGTATTTATACAAAAACTGCTATCCTAATAACAGGAAGCCTGTCTGTTTGCCCGAGAATGCTTGCGCTTGGCTCGTCCAAGAAATGCTCAAATAAATTTGGCATTTCGCTCGCCTTGCGCTATCTTTGTAGGATATTCCCGAAAAGCGTTTAATAACAATGAAGAAGACGATATACATGGCATTGATGGCACTGGTGGTGCTATGCGGATGCTCGCAGAAAATACTCCCCGTGCGTGGAGTGAAGAAAGCAAGTGCCACACAGGCGGCAACAGCTGCGGTGGCAGCAGAAGATACCATAGCGACAGCAGCAACAAGGGCCGAAGAACCCGTAGTGGAACGCGAGCCCATACCCGAGGAGTGGATCGCCATCAAGGACGACTCGCTGGTGGTGATAGAGAGCATGTCGGGCGAGCTCGATAGCCTGCTGGGTAGTTGGTATGCGCAGACATACCTCATGGTGGACACCACCTGCACGGCAACGGCCACCAACCCCACATTCAGCGACACGGTATACACCGAGCGACTGGCCAACCTGCCCTGCCTGGTGCAGATGGTATACAATCAGCCCGTGCGCAGTAGCATTGACCGCTACGCCACAAAATTGCGTCATCAGGTGTCGTACATGCTGGGTATGATGCAGTACTACGAGCCCATCATAGAGCAGGCACTCGACGTGCATGGCGTGCCCAACGAGCTGAAATACCTGCCGGTGATAGAGTCGGCCCTCAACCCCATCGCCGTATCTCGCGCTGGAGCTACCGGCCTATGGCAATTCATGTACAGCACAGGCAAGCTCTATGGGCTGAAGCAAAATAGCCTCGTCGACGACCGTCGCGACCCCGTGAAGGCCACATGGGCTGCTGCCAAGCACCTGCGCGACCTCTACGACCGCTTCGGCGACTGGAGCCTGGCCATAGCAGCCTACAACTGCGGTTCGGGCAACGTGAACAAGGCCATATACCGATCGGGCGGAAAGACCAACTTCTGGGACATCTACTACTATTTGCCACGCGAGACACGCGGCTACGTGCCGGCATTCATCGCTGCCACCTACATCATGACCTACCACGCCGAGCATGGCATATGCCCCATGGAACCCAAGCTGCCCATAGCTACCGACACCATCATGGTGAACCGTCTGCTCCACTTCGACCAGATAGCAGCCGTGTGCGACATCGACATGGAGACACTGCGCGGCCTCAACCCGCAGTACCGCGAGGACGTAATCCCCGGCAAGTTCCTGCCCGGAGCACTGCGCCTCCCCGAAGACAAGATACGCACCTTCATCCTCTCGGGCGACTCGATATACAACTACGACCGCGAGAAATACTTCTCCGAAGAGAAGGTGAAGACACTGAAAAACCAAGCTACCAACAGCGGATTCATCTACCACAAGATACGCAGCGGAGAGACCCTCTCGACCATCGCACGACGCTACCGAGTATCGGTGACAGAACTGAAAAACTGGAACGGACTGCGCACCAGCCGCATCGTGGCAGGAAAGAGGCTGAAGATTTATCCGAGGTAATGGTTGAGGGTTGAAAGTTGAAAGAAAACAATTCAGAATTTAGAATTCAGAATTAAAAAACATGAACACCGAAAAGGAACTTGCCGAAGAGAAGATGATAAACGAAGCGTTCCAGGGAATGCTGAGCACCTACCTTGCATCAAAACACCGCAAGAAGGTCGACATCATCACCCGTGCCTTCAACTTTGCCAAGCATGCCCACAAGGGGGTGCGCCGCAACTCGGGCGAACCCTATATATTACACCCCATCGCCGTGGCACGCATCGTGAGCGAGGAGATAGGCCTGGGCTCTACATCCATATGCGCTGCACTGCTACACGACGTGGTGGAGGACACCGAGTATACGGTCGAGGACATCGCCAACCTCTTCGGACCCAAGATTGCACAGATCGTCGACGGACTCACCAAGATTGCAGGAGGCATCTTCGGCGACAAGGCATCGGCACAGACCGAGAACTTCAAGAAGCTGCTGCTCACCATGTCGGAGGACATACGCGTGATACTCATCAAGATTGCCGACCGCCTGCACAACATGCGCACACTGGAGCACATGGCACCCAACAAGCAGTACAAGATTGCAGGAGAGACACTCTACATATATGCACCCATCGCCTACCGACTCGGACTGAGCAAGATAAAGGTGGAGCTGGAAAACCTCAGCTTCAAGTATGAGCACCCCGAGGAGTATGCACGCATACAGGAGAAGCTGACCATCACACAGGCCGAGCGCGAGAAGCTCTTTGCCGACTTCACCGCTCCCATCAAGGCCAGACTCGACGAGATGGGCGTACAGTACCGACTGATGGGACGCATCAAGTCGCCCTACTCGATATGGAAGAAGATGCAGGCCAAGCAGCTCGCCTTCGAGGAGATATTCGACATACTGGCCGTGCGCATCATCTTCGAGCCCAAGAACATCAAGGAGGAGGCCAACGAGTGCTTCAACATATACATCGCCCTGTCGCACCTGTACCGTACACACCCCGACCGCTTCCGCGACTGGGTGAACCAACCCAAGACAAACGGATACCAGGCACTGCACGTGACACTCATGAGCAAGCATGGCGAATGGGTGGAGGTGCAGATACGCAGCCGACGCATGGACGACATCGCCGAGCAGGGCGTGGCAGCACACTGGAAATACAAGGAGAGCGGCTACGTGGAGGAGGACGAGGTGGACCTCAACAAGTGGCTACACACCATCAAGGAAATCCTCGACGACCCGCAGCCCGACGCGATGGACTTCCTCGACGCCATCAAGCTCAACCTCTACTCATCGGAAATCTTCGTCTTCACCCCCAAGGGCGACATCAAGACCATGCCGCAGGGTTGTACCGCGCTCGACTTTGCCTTCTCCATACACTCCGTGCTGGGCACACACTGCATAGGTGCCAAGGTCAACCACAAGCTCGTGCCCATGAGCCACGTGCTGCAGAGCGGCGACCAGGTGGAGGTGCTCACCTCGAAGACACAGAACGTGAAGCCCGAGTGGCTCACCATGGTGACCACTGCCAAGGCCAAGAGCAAGATACAGGGCATACTGCGCCGCGAGGAGCGTGCCGCACACAAGGAGGGAGAGCGCATCATGGCCGAGTTTGCACAGAAGGAGGAAATCACCCTCGACGTACACAGCATAGCCCGCCTCTGCCGTATGCATAACTTCTCGGAGTATGACCAGTTGCTCGTAGCGCTGGGCAACAAGAGCATCATCCTCGGCGATGCCGACCGCAACGCCCTCAAGGGTTCCAGCTCATCGTCGAACATCCTGGGCCGACTCTTCCGCACAAGCAAGAAAGAAGAAAAGCCTATCGGCAAGCCGCAATTGTCAAACGACAATCTACAAAAGATTGACAAGAAACGTCCGCTCATCCTCACCGATGAGGCCATCCAAAGCAGCTACCATATGGCAAAGTGCTGCCACCCCATCCCTGGCGACGACGTGCTCGGATTCATCGGCGACGACGGACAGATTGTCATCCACCAGCGCAAGTGCCCCAAGGCAGCCAAGCTCAAGGCAGGCTATGGCAACCGCATCGTGGCTGCACAATGGAGCACCCACAAGCTGCTCCACTTCTCCGTATCCATCAACATCAAGGGTATCGACGGCGTGGGCGTGGTGAACCAGATTACCAACATCATCTCCCAGGAACTCAACGTCAACATGGAGCGCATCCTCATCGAGGCACACGACGGCATCTTCGACGGCACCATACGCCTCCGCGTACACGACGTCGACGACATCAAGGTCATCTGCGACAACCTGAAGAAGCTCAACAACATCCGCACCGTCATCCGCGTGGATGAATAATCGGAGGGTCCCCATTAAACCATCCCATAGGATGGCAGTCTTATCTATGATAAAACTACACTTTTTTTTATGAGAACACTACTTACACTCCTCGTCAGCCTCATAGGCCTCGGTGCCTCGGCTCAAGTATCGTTCGGCCAGGCCGACAAGTTCAACACCGGATGGCGCTTCGTCCTCAATGACGACAACGCAGCCAGCAAGCCCGACTACGATGACAGCCGCTGGCGACCCATGGAGCTGCCCCACGACTGGAGCGTGGAGAGTGCACCCTCGCAGGAGCTGGCCAGCTGCACAGGCTACCTGCCCGGTGGTATAGGATGGTACCGTAAGACCTTCACCGTGGCCGACGATGCCGCACGCCACTACATCTACTTCGAGGGCGTGTATAACCGCAGCGACGTATACCTCAACGGTCACCACCTGGGACACCGCCCCAACGGCTACGTATCGTTCATGTATGACCTTACACCATATTTAAATAAGGGTGGCGACAATGTCATCGCCGTGCGCGTCGACCATAGCCGCTATGCCGACTCGCGCTGGTACACCGGCTCGGGCATCTACCGCGACGTATACCTCATCAGCGCCCCCGACGTGCACCTCTCGCAGTGGGGCGTAGCCTACCGCGCTGCCAAGCTCACCGACCGCAGCGCCACCATCGAGGTCGACGTAGCTGTCGACAACCACACCACACAAGCCCAGAAGGTGCAGGCACGCATCACGATGCTCGACGCCGAGGGCAAGAAGGTAGCCTCAACGACAAAAAATGCAAACATTGAAGGAAATACTTTCAATTCTCAATTTTCAATTTTCAATTTAAAAATCTCGAATCCTCACCGCTGGAACCTCGACGACCCCTACCTCTACACCCTGCAGGTGGAGCTCCTTGCCGACGGTAAGGTGATAGACCAGACCGAGGTACGTGCCGGCTTGCGCACCCTCGACTTCAGCGCCGACAAGGGCTTTGCCCTCAACGGACAGAACATGAAGGTCAAGGGCGTATGCCTCCACCACGATGCCGGTGTGCTGGGTGCCGTAGTGCCTCCCGAGGTATGGCGTCGCCGCCTCGAGTCGCTCAAGGCCATGGGAGCCAATGCCATCCGCATGAGCCACAATCCGCAAGCCCCCATCGTGTATGACCTGTGCGACGAGCTGGGTCTGCTCATCATGGACGAGGGCAGCGACGAGTGGGAGTTCCCCAAGCGCAAGTGGATAAAGGGCTGGAACAAGGGCGAGCCCGGCTTTGAGGGCACGGCCGACTTCTTCGAAGAGTGGATAGAGCGCGACATCACCGACATCGTGCGCCGCGACCGCAACCACCCCAGCGTGTTCCTCTGGAGCGTAGGCAATGAGGTAGACTACCCCAACGATCCCTACTCACACCCCGTGCTCGACGGTAGCAGCATCAGCCAGCCCATGTTTGGCGGCTACGACCCCAAGCGCCCCCATGCCGAGCGCATAGGCAAGATTGCCAAGCGCCTAGCAGCCTGCATCCGCTCCATCGACTCCTCACGCCCCGTCACAGGCGCCTTGGCAGGTGTGGTCATGAGCAATGAGACCGAGTACCCCGAGGCTGTCGACGTGGTAGGCTACAACTACACCGAAGACCGCTACGATACCGACCACAAGAAATACCCCAAGCGCATCATCTA
>CANBEE010000162.1 GCA_947367415.1 uncultured Bacteroidales bacterium | reverse complement strand
TACGAGATGACGTCGAGTCTCGTGGGCTCGGAGATGTGTATAAGAGACAGGTCGTCGAAGAAGAAGAGGTCGGCACCGAAGTTGTCGTCGCCAAGGAACTCGTCGAGGTCGCGGCGCTCCTTCTTGGTGGGGCGTCCGGTGCCTCGCATGCGGTTGGCAAATCCGCTTATCTTGTTCATCTCAAGGATGTCGTACTGCTCCTTGGGTGTGATGTTCTCGAGCATTTCGGGTACGAGCTTGGCTCCCACGCGGTTCTCTATGGCCTTGAGCACACGGAAGGTATAGGTGATGGGAGGCTTGCGCACACTCACCACATCGCCCTCCTTGATGGTCTTCGAGGGTTTCATCGTCGCGCCGTTCATCGTCACCTGCCCTTTCTTGCAGGCATCTGTGGCCATCGAGCGTGTCTTGTAAAGGCGCACCGCCCATAGCCATTTGTCAATTCTTGCTTCCAAGCGTCTTTTTAAATTAGGAGTTTAGTAACGTAATATCATGATTGCGGAATGTTTCCGCGATGACTGAGTCACCCCTCCTTGGGAGGGGCAGGGGGGAGGCCTACTCCCTTCTTGTTGTACTGATTCATCGTGATGGTGATACCTGTGAGGCAGAAGCTCTTGATGATGTCGCAGGCCGTGGGTAGCTGCTGCTCGATGATGGCCTCGTCCTCGGTGTCGAACTTGCCGAGCACATAGTCGACCTGTGCTCCTCGGGGAAACTCATTGCCGATGCCGAACTTCAGGCGGGCATAGTTCTGCCCTATGAGCTGTGCGATGTGCTTCAGTCCGTTGTGCCCTCCGTCGCTGCCCTTGCCCTTGAGGCGCAGGGTGCCTGTGGGTAGCGATAGATCGTCCACGATGATGAGCAGGTTCTCGTTGGGGATGTTCTCCTTCTCCAGCCAGTAGCGCACGGCATTGCCGCTGAGGTTCATGAAGGTGGTGGGCTTGAGCAGCACGAGCTGTGCATTCTTCACTCTCATCTGTGCCACGAACCCGTAGCGCTTGTCCTCGAAGGTGGCGCCAGCCGCCTTGGCCAGTGCGTCTACCACGCGGAAACCGATGTTGTGGCGTGTGCCGTCGTATTCATAGCCGGGATTTCCCAGGCCTACTATTAGGTATTTCACGTAATTAATTCTGAATTATGAATTATGAATTTTGCGCATAAAAAAAGGTTGAAAGCCGGGAACGTATGCCCACAACTCTCAACCTTAAGCGATATGTCCTCGTGATTACTTGCCAGCAGCCTCGCGAGAAGCACGTGTAGCGGCTACGCTGCATACAACGGTCTGAGCGGGAGTTACGAGCTCGAGGTTCTCGAATGAGAGGTCGCCAACCTTGATAGACTTGCCAAGGCCAAGCTCGGTAACGTCTACGGTCAACTTCTCGGGGATATTGGCATAGAGAGCCTTCACCTTGATCTTGCGGATAGCCTGCTGCAGCTTACCACCAAGCTTAACACCGGCAGCGAGACCGCTGAGTACGGTGGGAACCTCCATTACGATGGGTTTGTCAGCTACGATCTGGAGGAAGTCCATGTGGAGGATAGTATCCTTAACGGGGTGGAACTGGATGTCCTTCAAGATAGCGGTGCACTCCTTACCGTCGATGGTGAGGTTTACAACGTGGATGTCGGGAGTATAAACCAGCTTGCGAACAGCGTCAGTTGTTACAGCGAAAGCCTGAGCTTCCTTCTCGATACCGTAGAGGATGCAGGGGATACCGTTGTTCTTGCGCAACTCGTTTGTGCTCTTCTTGCCTACTTCGGTACGTGCAGTACCTTTCAAATCAAATGATTTCATGTTTTGTTTTCTTTTAAATGTGTTACTCTAAATTAAGTTCTCTGCTCAATTCGCCATCACACGATGTGAGAGCCTTTTTTAGGTGCTCTACGAAAAGCGGCTGCAAAATTAGTGCAAATCGAACGAAATACCAAATTTATTTGCGATTTTCCACCCAAAGTGCAGCATCGTATCATAGTTCTCCCTTGAAAAACAGCGTCTCTGTAATTTCATTGATGCGGTGCTGGGCATATTCGATGCACTCCTTCATTATTGGTGATGTCGAAGATTCCTTTTGTGCTTTGTCTACAAACATCTGATAGTATTCCCGCTCATCCTTCAGCTTCTTCATCATGCCGTATGCCTGCGCCATCCGATAGTACACATAGACGGTGCTTTCGGGATACTTCAGGCTCTGCTTCATATATGCGATGGACTTCTCATACTTGCCCCATCGGAAGCAACCCTCGGCCATCGTATTGGTCAGAGCAAACAGCAGTTTGCCATCGGGTTGCATCTGCTCTATACTCTTCTCTATATACCCTATTCCTTCGCCAATAATACCCAGCTCCACGGCAACCGTCCCCAATTGCGACAATATAGAAGGATTCTCGTAATTGTTCAGTTTGGCCGCCTCGTTGAGATTCTCATAAGCCAAGTACAGACTATCAGCCTTGGCATAGCACAGAGCCAGGTAGTATAGTGTAGATTCGTTCCTGTCGCCCCATTCCTTCAATCTCCTATATTCGTGCAGTGCCTTAGCGTAATCGCCAGTCAGATAGAGTGAATGTGCCTTCTGTCGGTTGACGAACACGTTCGTGGAGTCGAACCTACAATAGAGGTCGGCTATATATAAAGCCGTATCGGGCAATTGGGCATTGTTGTAGTGATGGGCGAGCTTGGACACTATCTTGCAGTCGTAGGGATCAGCGCGGTTGGCCAGCCTACCATAATATACTGCGCTGTCGCCCTGCGTCAAGTTCGAGAAGCAGAAGAACTTCATCTTCAGGTCTTGGGCAATCAGGCTGTCTGTTGGCACAGATTCATACAGGTCTATACACTTCTGATAACCTCCTCGCTCGTAATGGCATTGTATGATTTTACGGAGTATCTCTGTGGAAGCCTCATGCAAGTAGGCCTCTTCATAGATGCTGAGCGCTCGATAAAGGTTGTTGCACGCTCGACAGCTGTCGGCCTCCTTGATGAGAGCCTGTACTTCAAGTTCGGGCACACCGTCCCTTGCATAGCCTTGCAAGTTGTACAAGCCGAAGAGTACGAGGGCGCACAAGAGATGGGTTATTTGTGATTTCATAGTAACAGTTTGTCTATTTCTTCAAAGAAGTCCTTATACAAGCCTGTGCTGTATCCTGTGTTGTCTAATACTTTTTTGCCGTGGCGGTCGAATATAAGATAATGGGGGATGCCGCCTCCGTTTAGTTCTTTTATATCTTTCCACATCGTATTGGGCAGACGATAATGGATGCCATGCATTGAGTCCGTTTCGCGCACCCATGTGGCAGATGGACTACTTTCATTGGTGACATAAACAAACACCACAGGTTTGCCCTCGTACTTTTTCTTTGCACCCTCCATCTCATTGATACCTTTCTTGCAGGGGGCGCACCACGTGGCCCAGAAGTCGAAGAACACGACTTTGCCCGGACACTCACTCACCACACGGCTAACAAACTCCTCGCCCGAACAAGAGGGGGTATCCTTTATAATGCTCTTCTTGTTCTGCGCACTTAATCGTTCTACTGCAACTTTGGCAGAGTCATTCAGACACTTCAGTTCTGCATGGAACAATTCGGGGATGGTGTCGAACGCCTCTTCGGGCATGACTTCCATCTGTAGCATCCGTTTGCTCAGTCTTCTTGCTCTACGGTACCCCTCCATCCATTCGGTGACTTCTCCCTTGATGTCGTTTGCGTAGGCATAGGCGAGAGGACTGTCATTCCCGATGAAATAGAACGAGCACCCGTCTTTCAGATAGCGGAGTTCAGAGGCGTGCTTGTCTTTCAAAGCACACTTACCCTTGCTTGCCAATACGGTGTATTGATTGACATAAGAATGCTCAATCAGCAATCTTCCGAACTCCTTCTGGCGACGGCTATACTCTTTGTTGTTCTTTATGGCCGCAATCTTTTCCTGCGCGACATGCCACAGCGTATCGGCATCTGCGATTTTACGGAATGTGTTAAAAATCCAACGTTCGTGTACCCTCACCTCTTGCAGGTCACCGATGGGACCACTGAACTTGAAACACTTATCAAGAGGTATCTGTTCTCCCCGAGGATTGACGCTCTTGGTCAGTACCGCAGCAGCATCTATATCCATAGTGGTGTGGAAACCTGGAAGCATCATCAACACAAATTGGTCATATCCTATGGGGGCAACAGGAAGCGGCACTCCGAAAGCAATCATGTTGTAAACGCTGCTGGCCTCTATCGAATAGCTGTTGCCGTGGAAATTAAGATAACGCTCATTGCTGAATTTGTTGTTCAGGCCAAACATAGGCACTTCATCTATTGTGCCGTCCTGCTTGTACATATTCAATGTGACCGTAGCTGTTCCGTAGCAAGGAACTATGGGTTGTAACGGTTCAGTCTGAGGATAAGAGGGATAGTCCGACTCCTTTAACAAGAACGGATAGAGCTTGCCATCGAGCCTCACGCCATAATGATTGAAGTCAGAGCCCTCCTCTTCTATGAAGTCAAACCGTTTACACTGTTTATGAAGAGGTTCAAAGACGAGACTAACCGAGTCTTGCTCCCGTGTATATGTTTTTCCGTATTCCAGTGCTTCACTGTGTACCACTTCGCCTTCTTTTCGAGTAAAAACGGTACCTTCAATGAGCGCATATTGTTTGCCGTCTGCTTCTAAGTGGGTTTTCGCCGATAGACTCCAGTCACTCCTGCTACCTCTGTGTATTCCCAATACCGTAGCCTCTTCGTTCAATTCTACCGTACGCGTGGCAAAGTTCCCATTGCCTCGTTCGAATACCGGATACTCAATTACTCTCTCTCTTGTGCAACTGCCCAATATCACTATCGCTACGATAGGGGCAATCATCTGAAACATGCTCTTGTTCATCGTGTCTTGAATTTTTGTTACCACAAAGCTACAACTTCGTTCAAAAATCACGGCAAAAACACGCTTCGCAAAAGTCTCGCAAGTGATTTTAGAGGTCTGAAAAGACCTCGCAAAAAGCTCGCAAAAGTTTATAAAGTGCTGTGGACGAGAAAGTCAATAACTGTCGTGTTGACCAAAAGAGAAAATCTAGGTAACGCATCAGCTCCATCAGAGCGAGAGTACAAAATCGTCCCACTCCTTGGCACCGCCATCGGGGCCAAGCACCTTCTTGTGCAAGCGCCCACGGATGCTCGATACGCTGTTTGGTGCACGATTGATGACGGCGGCAATATCATTGTTCGAAACGCCGAGCTTGATGAGCAGGCACACCTGAAACTCCACATCGGAGAAGTCGTAGAGCGAGCGCAGTTTGCGTGAGAAACCTGTGTATACACTATTGATCTGTTGCTCCATCTCGCGCCAATCCTCATCGGTCATGTTCTCGCCAGCGGCAAGGCGAGGACGTAGTGCCTGGTAATAGTCCGACTGGAAAAAGATCTTTTCCACCTGCCTGATGGCATCGGTTACCAACGCAGGCCGCATGCTCAGTTCCTCCTTGATGGCTGCAAGGTTCTGCTCCGCGCGTCGCTTGCGGCGAGTGACCTCAATGGCATATAGTATAATGAATGCCACAACGATACCTAATAACGTAATCACATTGCGATACTTGTCGATGGTGCTTTCCAGTTGGCGTTGGCTGGTAGAGTGTATCCAATCGTTTACGACATACCCCTCCTCGGTTCGGCGGGCATTATGGATGATATTGCGAATCTCCTCCTTACGCGCCTCCGTCATATCGGTAACCTTTCGCCAAGTCTCGGTACAGTAGTTCCATACGGTGGTCATCGTGGTGTCGTTGATTACGCGGAAAGGCAGTGCGCGGTGATTCGCTATATAGATTGTCGTGGGAGTAAGAGAATAGCGGCCTTCAGTGTACGGCGTTACAAAAACCTCACCGCCTATTTCGTGTATGTTAAAATGAAAGAAAGTACCGTCAGAGTCAAACATCATAGCCTGTGCCCAACTTTCCAAAGAATAGGCATAGGAGTACCCTTCGGGATAGTGCTTGTCAATAAGTTTCCACACCCCCGTAATGTCAAACCCCTCACTTGACTGCACAGCCTCGCCCTGCAGCTTCCCCGAGCAAGAGGAGAGCAGTGCCAGCAATGTGGAGAGTATAATGAAGAGTCTATTCATAGATACCTTTGTGAGCGTAACGCAGTTTCGGATAGCAAAGATAGTCGTTTTTCGGCAAATCGCAAAAGTGACACTAAAGTTGCGCAACATTTACGCAAAAGTTTACGCAAAAGTTGCACTTGTAACTATTCTGTGAATCAGTGCGTAATGTGTCAACTTGCGCAAATCTTTGTTT
>CANBEE010000161.1 GCA_947367415.1 uncultured Bacteroidales bacterium | reverse complement strand
TGATTTTGGTCTTGGTACGTTCCTTGAGCTTCTCCCAAGCGCCCGTGCCCAGCTTGTTGATGCGCGGAGCCTCGCCCTCCTTACTCTTGTACTTCGATATCTTGTGCAGCGAGTGTATGGAGACGAACACCACATCGTCGTTGCTATATACGAGCTTGATTACCTCTTGCGTGCCGCTACCGTTGGGCATGCGCACCAGTCCGGCAAAGCGGCCCACACCATGGTCGATGTGCACCACATAGTCGCCCGGTTCAAACTGCGACAGCTCCTTGAGCGAGATGGCCATCTTGCCGCTGCGTGCCTTGTCGCTGCGCAGGTTGTACTTGTGGAAACGGTCGAATATCTGATGGTCGGTATAGCAAGCCACGCGCATGGTATGGTCGGCAAATCCCCCATGGATGGTCTTGTCCACCGCCGTGAAGGGGATGTCGCCTCCGCGCTCCTCGAAGATGGTCTTCAGACGCTCGGCCTGCTTGGCGCTATCGGTGAGTATGTATAGTTGGTATCCGCGCTCGATGAGGTCGGTGAGCGACTGCTCCACCAGCTCAAAGTTCTTATGGAAGAGCGGTTGGGGCGAGGTATCAAAGTTTATGGTGGCCTGCACTGTCGTAGAAGCCTTCGTCCCAAACTCGATGCGGCGGAAGGCCTGGGTCTTGCGGATGAAATCCGCAGCGTCTAATAATTGAAAATTGAGAGTCGAAAATTGAGCATTATCGCCATCCGGATGGAGACCTAAAGGAGTTACAGCACTTTCAATTTTCAATTTTGAATTTTCAATTTCACTTCCCAATTGTTCTATCCGCTCATGCGCCCAGAAATAATCCTGAAACGCCAGCGCACTGTCCTTGGGCAGGAAGTCGAAGAAAGAGACCTCATCCCCTGCCCCACCCTCAAAGTTAGGCACGATGCTCACCTGCTGCACCTTGTCGCGCGAGAGCTGCGACTCAATCTCAAACGTACGGATGCTGTCCACCTCATCCCCGAAGAGGTCGATGCGGTAGGGATACTCCGAGGCATAGGAAAACACGTCGATGATGCTACCACGCACGGCAAACTGCCCCGGCTCATACACATAGTCCACCCGTTCAAAGCCCTCGCCCACCAGCGTCGCCTCCATCTGGGGAATCTCCACCGTGTCGCGCACAGCAAGGCGCACCGAGCGGTCGTTCAAGGTATCGCGCGACACCACCAGCTCGGCCAGAGCATCGGGGTAAGTGACGATGTACAGCCTCCCCCCTGCCCCTCCCAAGGAGGGGTGACTTTGATTCCGCGAGGTCAGCAGCTCCCTCTCCTTGGGAGAGGGTTGGGGGGAGGCTGCCAGTCTCGTAAGCACCTCCGTGCGCAGCACCTCGTTGGCCGAGTCCTTCTGTCCATACTTGATGGCCCGCTTATACGATGAGGGCAGAAACAGCACCTTCCCCTCGCCCAGCACCTGTGTGAGGTCGTGGTAGAAGTAGCCCGCCTCCTCCAGGTCGTTCAGCACGAAGAGCGCCACAGGCACCCGCCACGGTTCATCGGCGAGGGCCAAGGCACTGAACAGCATCGGAGCCGCCGAAGCCGCGAGCCCCTTCAGATGTATCGTACGCGCCGCCTCATCATTCCATACATGCCGCATGGCACTCACTCCCGAGTGCCCGGCAAAGCGTTTCACCAAGTCCTGTATTTCCATATCCTACATACACCTTGGGCAGACGGGGCCATTGTCCCATCTGCCAAGCCTTATAAATTCAACACTACAAAGGTAGCACTATTTTTCAAACCACAAGTCAACCTCTGTCGTTTTTATTTCGCTTAGCATTATTAGCCATCCGATAGGTAAACGTCGCGAAGCCCAAGCCAACGTCAGCGTTAACGTTATCGTTAGCAGTGAAGTGAGCTTCACTGCCACCGCCAACCGATTTATGAACTTTTGTAACCTTGAATAGGGGGTATGGAATGTAAAAAAAGCCGATTTCATCGAGAAATCGGCTTTTTTATCTTTTTTGAAAACGTGTGATTACTCTACCTTGGCATTGGTCATCACGAGGGTGAAGCTTACGGCATCCTTTTCGTAGCCTTCGTAGTAGGCGGTGATGAGAGCCACGGCACGATGAGCACCCTCTCCTGTTGGGGTATAGTGAATGTCGAGGGGCAGGGGAGTGTCTGCAGTGATATCGCCTGATGCGCTGGCTGTGTATTCCAAATAGGGAAGAGTCATTTGGCAACCGCCGAAAGCACACATCTCTACCATGGCCTTGTTGAGCGATTTTACGGTCACCACGACTTTGCCGTTAGCGTCACCTACAAGGTCAATGCCGGGGACAAAGCGAGTCATTCCCATTTCTAAATAGGTGGAATCAAGTTTGGTAGAGGTGTAGGTGCTACCGCTCTTGATACTCTCTGAGCCGCAGAGGAAAGCCAAATTCTTTTCGTCTTCGTCAATAACTTTCTCAGGTTCACATGCAGTGAATACTGCTGTCATTGCCATGAAAGCGAGCATGAGCAACGGGGTGTTGAAAAATTTCTTCATTGTTGTTGTGTATTAAATGTTTGTAAATAATCTTGTTGTTTAAGCGATGATGTCATCCTGAGCGTTAGCGAATGGATCTCGCAAATGTACTGCGTGAGACGCTTCCTCCTTATAGTCGTCAGCATGACATACTATGTATTCTTATACATGCTGCTCTGTCACCTGCAATACTCCCTCGGTGTCGTTGTATACGAAGGCTACGATGGAGAGGTTGCTGATGTCCCAGTTGTCGCGCAGGGCGATACTGTGTGTAGTCTTGTGGGGGGTGTCGTGAGTCAGACTTATCTCTTCGCCCCAAAGGCCGTTGACCGCGGCGCGGTATACGTGGTGATGCTGATAGCTGGGGACAAGGGTGCCTGCTTGGAGTTGTGGCGCGGTGATGCCGCTTTCGGTAATCCATAGCTGGAGCTTACCATCGACATCGGCTTGCGGCATGATCTCAGTTTGGATAGTGATTGAGGTGTTGTCCGCTGAGAGGCTACTATTGAGAGTAATCTCCATCGTGGGCTCTCCCATGAGGGAGGTGCGCGAGTAGGCTGCCCAGTCGGTGTGCTTGAGCACGCCTGATGTGCGGTTGATTACTCCTGCGGGGTAGGAGGCTACCTGCCAATAGTCGGCATAGGTGTTGCCCTCGGGTTGCATGAGACCAGCAAAGTGAGGGTTGCTGCCTTCGGCAACACCAAAGTGACCGGCATGGATGGCTACGGCGATGACCTGCTCGCCATATTGCGCCTGTAGGTCACGGATGACCTGATGGGCATCGGGGCAATTGGTGCAGTTCTGTCCGGTGAAGTCTTCGATGAGTACACGGCGGTTCATCACCGCATTGGGTAGCTCGATGTATCGGTCGTCTTCAGCGATGTAGTCGCCACAGGCCATGAGTAAGGGCAGGGCAAGAAGGTATAGGGCTTTTCTCATTGTTTCCTAGAAATTATAGTTATACGACAGTTGCACGCCTCGGCTGGCAGGCACGTAGCGGCACACACCACCGGCACAGTTGAGGCCTGCACGGGTGCGGCCATAGCTGAGCATGAGTCGGTGCGCATTGTAGTTGAAAGTGACGGAGCCCATGTAGTAGTGCAGATTCGTCTCACCACAGTTCCACATGTCGCTCACGGTGAACATGAGGTAAGGGAGGGCCGAGAGTTCTACGAGGGCGTAGCACCAATCGCCCTCGTCCTGACGGGTAGAGAGGTACTGGAGTTCACTACGCAACGTATAGCGGCTGTTTATCTTGTACTGACCCTCAAGCACTGCGATGTGGGAACGTATCATGCCACCCTCACCCTCAACGACGGTTTGGTTGTAGTGCTGGTTCATATACATGGCGTTGAGCTTGAAGTCCTTGGTGATGCGTTTCTCAAGCTGTAGGTTGATGTCCTGGTAGTAAAGTTCCTTGCCCATCTTGAAGAAGGAGCCCGTGTATCCATCGGTGCCCATCAGTGTGCCGTGGCTCATCTCTACCGGGTGCTTGTCGAGAGCGCGTATATGGCTCATGTTGAGCTTTACCTTGGTGCCATACTTGCCGCCGAGGGCAGTCTTGCGCTTGAAGGTGTAGGATGCTTCGCCCTGGAAGGCCCATTCGCCATCGGCATTCTGCGTGGCATAGGGGTAGAGGGCAGGCAGTGCATAGGTGTGCTGATAGGCAAAGGCGGGCATGTGATTGATATAGGCTGCCATGCCTTCTCGTGAACGCTGGCTGCGATAGGCCATATTGTCGCTACGCTTGGCTTGTAGGAGGATGGCGAGTCCGCGAGTGGAGTAGGAGCCCGAGAGCATCAGTGCCTGTCCCTTATGATAGGTGTACCCATTGTCGAAAGAGGGGTCTTGTCCCTTCCATGCATACTCGGCCAGCAGACTGTAGTTGCCCATTTGGAAGCGGGAGCGCACGTCGAAGGCGCCAATGTTTGTAGGCAGATTGAGGCGTAGGTTTGTACCCGGCACAATGATGTCTTCGTCGGCCTCGTGCTTCAATACGTATGAGCCGCCCACCATCCAGGTGATGCCACGCTCCTGCATGGCTGTGCTGTAATGGTCGATGTTCATCTCTGCATCGGTGCCTGCCACCCAAGCCTTGCGGTTCCAGTTCCAGTAGGTGCGCTGCACACCACCGAGCACCTTCCACTGCACTCCGGGGATGGCTGTGAGGTTAAGTCGGGCACCGCGTAGTGCATTGTCGATACCCAGGCTGCGCTCTTCGTAGGTGCGGAAGATGAAGCCACTGCCAAACTGGTCGTACATGTCGCCCACGGTGAGTTCGGCTCCTTGCAGCTTTCCTTTTATATATATGTGTGGAACGCCCCAACCCTGAAACTCGGGCTCGAAGCCGGGGAGCGGGAATTGGGTGAACTCGAGTCTTGCTCCTGCATCTACATACCTGCTCATCATATAGAGGTCGGCATACGTGTTGGTCAGTGCCCAATTGTCGTAACTGCCTGTGCCTATACTCTCATCCTCCTGTGGTACGAGGATGTCGCTCTGTATGCTACCATGCAGAGTCACCTTCTGCGACTCGTCACCAAGGTCTTGTGCCGCCGTACATAACGGCAACAGTCCTGCCAAAGCGAGGACTGTCAGTAGTTTGCCATATTTCATTTAAATACCTTTACTTCTTTTTCACTAACTCACGCACCTTCTCGATGAGATGCTCCTCCGAGCCATCGGTGTATCCGCTGCGCGAATCTACAATCTTGCCTTTACCATCAACGACCAGTACGTGTGGTATGGTCTGTACGCCCAAAGCGCGGCGGAAGTCGCTGTTGGGGTCGAGCAGCACCTCATATTCCCAACCGTTGCCATCGACCAAGGGCTTTACCTTGTTGATGTTCTGCGCCTGGTCTATCGACACGATGATAACCTTTACGCCTGTCTCGTCCTGCCAGTCGGGATATACCTCGTGGATGGCGCTGAGCTCACGGTTGCAGGGCTTGCACCAAGTGGCAAAGAAACTGATGATAAAAGGTTTGCCGTCATTGCTCAGTTTGGCCGTGTTGATTGTCTTTCCCTCCAATGTCTTGAGCTGCACTGAAGGAATTTGGGCTTTGGCAGCCATGCTCGCAATGAGCATTAATGCCAATAATAAAATCTTGTTAGCTTTCATTGTCATACCTATTTGGCTGCAAATTTACATGTTTTTTCCAACATTTACTGCATGAAAGCCAACAGAATATCTATTTATTGCGCTTTTAGCATGTGGCATACAATATAAAAAGCCCCCTTCGACAGAAGGAGGCTCTTTATATCTCGTAATACGTAGGTGATTACTTAGAGGTAACAACTCGTTTTTCTTTGATACGAGCCTTCTTACCGGTAAGCGCACGCAGGTAGTACAACTTAGCGCGACGAACCTTACCAACCTTGTTCACTACGATGCTGTCGATAGCCGGTGAGTTGATGGGGAAGATACGCTCAACACCTACAGTACCCGACATCTTACGTACAGTAAAACGCTTGTTGTAGCCGTGACCTGAAATCTTGATTACTACACCGCGGTAGAGCTGTACACGCTCCTTGTTACCCTCGACAATACGATACGCTACGGTTACAGTGTCACCAGCCTTGAAAGCGGGAACCTGACCCTCTTTACCAGTAGCAAATGCTTCTTCAGCAATTTTAATTAAATCCATTAGTTTAAATAATTAAATTGTTATATCGTCCCAACGCAACATATCAAGTTACTCTTCCTATGACAGCGATTGCGCGAAAGCGGGTGCAAAATTAGTGCAAATCGAACGAAATACCAAATTTATTTGAGTATTTCTGAGATGCAGCCTAATTTCTACTTACTATTTATAGTAAGTTTAAGGTAGGTCTTTTTTACAATAAAGCAAAAT
>CANBEE010000160.1 GCA_947367415.1 uncultured Bacteroidales bacterium | reverse complement strand
CTATGGTATTCGCCATCAACAAGATTGATAAGCCCCATGCCGACCCCGAGAAGATCAAGGGACAGCTGGCCAACATGAACCTCCTCGTAGAGGACTGGGGTGGTAAGTACCAGTCGCAAGACATCTCGGCCAAGGCCGGTATCGGTGTAGAAGACCTTCTCGAGAAGGTGCTGCTCGAAGCCGAGATGCTCGACCTCAAGGCCAACCCCGACAAGCGTGCTACAGGATCTATCATCGAGTCTACCCTCGACAAGGGCCGTGGCTACGTGGCTACCGTACTCGTGCAGAACGGTACGCTCAAGATGGGCGATATCGTATTGGCCGGTACACACTTCGGTCGCGTGAAAGCCATGTTCAACGAGCGTAACCAGCGCATCAAGCAGGCAGGTCCTGCCGAGCCCGTGCTCATCCTCGGTCTCAATGGCGCACCGCAGGCCGGTGATGCCTTCCACGTGATCGAGACCGAGCAGGAGGCCCGAGAGATTGCCAACAAGCGCGAGCAGCTGCAGCGCGAGCAGGGTCTGCGCACCCAGAAGATGCTTACCCTCGACGAGGTGGGCCGCCGTATCGCACTCGGCAGCTTCCAGGAACTCAATGTCATCGTTAAGGGCGACGTGGACGGCTCTATCGAGGCCCTCAGCGACTCGCTCATTAAGCTCTCTACCGAGCAGATTCAGGTCAATGTCATCCACAAGGCTGTGGGTCAGATCTCCGAGTCCGACGTTACCCTCGCCTCGGCGTCACAGGCCATCATCATCGGCTTCCAGGTGCGTCCTTCACAGGCAGCCCGCAAGTATGCCGAGACGGCCGGTGTCGACATCCGCCTCTACAGCATTATCTACGATGCCCTTGAGGAGGTGAAGGCCGCTATGGAAGGTATGCTTGCTCCTACAATCAAGGAAGAGGTTACCTCTACCATCGAGGTGCGCGAGGTATTCCACATCTCCAAGGTGGGTTATGTGGCCGGTGCTATGGTGCGTGAGGGTAAGGTTACCCGCTCAGACCGTGCACGCCTCATCCGCGACGGTATCGTTATCTTCACCGGTGATATCAATGCCCTGAAGCGTTTCAAGGACGATGTGAAGGAGGTAGGTACCAACTTCGAGTGCGGTATCTCGCTTGTCGGTTGCAATGACATCAAGCAAGGCGACATCATCGAGACCTTCAAGACCATCGAGGTGAAGGCAACACTGTAACCTCTGATTACAAATACAACCACGGACTACGCAGATTACACAGATTATTTATCCATATAGATAAAGAAGTCTGATAAATCCGAGTAATCCGTGGTTTTTATAATAGACAACCATGCAAACGATTGACATTATCATCGCCGTGTTGCTCGCCATCGGGCTCATCGGTGGCTTGCGCGACGGAGCAGTGAAGCAGATAGCCGGATTGGCAGGGCTCATCGGAGGTTTGCTCCTCGGTCGTGCCTTCTACCTCCCTGTAGGAGAGTGGCTGGTCAGCACACTCGACCTTTCTGTCGAGGTGGCTCACGTTACGGCATTCATACTCATCCTGATTATCGTGCCTTTGCTATTCAGTGTGGTGGGGTGGCTGGTGTCGAAGTTGCTCAGCATTATCTGCCTCGGATGGGTCAACCGCCTCTTGGGCGGCCTGGTAGGTGTGCTCAAGTGCGCTCTACTCGTGGGTGTTGTCATCACAGGTATCGAGTTCTTCGACCAGCACGACAGCCTCATCTCCGAGGCAAGCAAGGAGTCTTCCACACTCTATTATCCTATCTATGATGCCACTGGTGTCTTCTTCAACGGCATCAAAGAGGAATACCTTTCTCAAGAGAAAGTTTGATAGGTTCTTGCATTAAGCAATAGAACAGGGCGTTTCTTCGTTGAAATTAGCGTTAGCATCCCGTGCCATCTAAGCTGCACGATGCGCCTTCTTCTACTACAGGTGTACCCTCTATGAAGCGGTCTGCATCGAAGTGCTTGAGCGAGATGGCTACCGAACCGTCTTCTCGCACGAAGCATGGAATGCCGATATTGCCACGCTCGCGTACCTTTGTGAAGGCGGGGTGGTGGTCACGTAAGGCGAGAAACTCTTTTAGGCTACGGGCCTGCTGCCCTATGTCGATTAACTCATACTCAGGGTTGTTGCTGTATAGAGCCTTGACTTCCGTGCAGTCAGGGCAGCTCTCCATAACATATATCTTTATCATAGTGCTCTTGTTTTAGGATTATACTACAAAGATAGTATAAACAAAAGGAACAGCACTTAGTTCGCTTGAATATTTTGCAGGGTCTGCTAAAAACAAACCTCGTGTTTGCACGTTTCGATAAAAAGCTGTAATTTCGTGCCTCCTAACAGTACAGTATGGAACAAGCTAAAGACAACAATAAAGATAAGGACCCGAAGAAGCGGACGGACAATAAGTTTGTGCGTAAGCTTACCGAGGAGAAATATAAATATGGCTTCACCACCGATGTGCACACGGAAGTGATTCCTGTGGGCCTGAACGAAGAGGTGGTGCGCCTCATCTCGGCCAAGAAGGGCGAGCCTGAGTGGTTGCTCGACTTCCGCCTCAAGGCATACAACTATTGGCTGGGACTGGAGATGCCCAATTGGGCGCATCTGCAGATTCCCGAGATCAACTATCAAGCCATCTCGTACTATGCCGACCCCACCAAGAAGAAGGAGGGGCCGAAGAGCCTCGACGAGATAGACCCCGAGGTGATGAAGACCTTCGACAAGCTGGGTATACCTCTCGAAGAGCGCTTGGCACTGAGCGGGGGCATGGCCGTGGATGCTGTGATGGACTCGGTGAGCGTGAAGACCACCTTCAAGGAGAAGCTGCTCGAGAAGGGTATCATCTTCTGCTCCATCAGCGAAGCTGTGCGCGAATACCCCGACTTGGTGAAGCAGTATCTGGGTTCTGTGGTGAGCTACCGCGACAACTACTTTGCTGCACTCAACTCGGCCGTGTTCAGTGACGGCTCGTTCGTATATATCCCCAAGGGCGTGCGCTGCCCTATGGAACTAAGCACCTATTTTCGCATCAATGCGGCCAATACGGGCCAGTTTGAGCGTACGCTCATCGTGGCCGATGACGACAGCTATGTATCGTACCTCGAGGGCTGTACGGCTCCGATGCGTGATGAGAACCAGCTGCATGCCGCCATCGTGGAGATTGTAGTGATGGAGCGTGCCGAGGTGAAGTACAGCACCGTGCAGAACTGGTACCCAGGCGATGCCGAGGGCCGTGGCGGTGTGTACAACTTCGTCACCAAGCGCGGTCACTGCCGTGGCGCCAACAGCAAGTTGTCGTGGACACAGGTCGAGACTGGTTCGGCCATCACATGGAAATATCCCTCGTGCATCCTTTCGGGAGACAACTCGCAGGGTGAGTTCTACTCCGTAGCCGTGACCAACAACTACCAGCAAGCCGATACGGGTACCAAGATGATTCACCTGGGCCGCAACACCAAGAGCACCATCATCAGCAAGGGTATCTCGGCCGGCAAGAGTCAGAATTCATACCGCGGACTCGTGAAGGTGGGTGAGCGTGCCGATGGCGCACGCAACTATAGCCAGTGCGACTCGCTGCTGCTCGGCAGCCATTGCGGAGCACATACCTTCCCCTATATGGACATCAAGAACGAGACGGCCGTAGTGGAACACGAGGCTACCACCTCGAAGATTAGCGAGGACCAGCTTTTCTACTGCAACCAGCGCGGCATCAAGACCGAGGACGCCATCGGACTCATCGTCAATGGCTATGCCAAGGAGGTCATCAACAAGCTGCCCATGGAGTTTGCCGTAGAGGCACAGAAGCTGCTCTCGGTATCACTGGAGGGAAGCGTAGGATAATTGACAATGGATAATTGATAATGGACAATTGAAAGTCTGAGTTCTCAGAGCACTCCGAGTCCTCCGAGAACTCCGAAAAAAATAAAAAACAATGCTAAAAGTAAGCAACCTGCATGCCAGCATCAATGGCAAAGAGATATTAAAGGGTATCGACCTTGAGGTACGCCCTGGTGAGGTACATGCTATCATGGGTCCCAACGGCTCGGGCAAGAGTACGCTGAGCAACGTGCTTGTGGGACATCCCTCCTACGAGGTAACGCAAGGTACCGTAGAGTTTAACGGAAAGAACCTGCTGGAGCTGTCGCCCGAAGACCGCAGCCACGAGGGACTGTTCCTCTCGTTCCAGTACCCCGTAGAGATACCGGGCGTGAGCATGGTCAACTTCATGCGTGCTGCCATCAACGAGCAGCGCAAGTATCGCGGCCTTGCTCCCTTGGCTGCCAATGAGTTCCTCAAGCTCATGCGCGAGAAGCGTGCACTCGTGGAGCTCGACAGCAAGCTGGCCAACCGCTCCGTCAACGAAGGCTTCAGCGGCGGTGAGAAGAAGAAGAACGAGATCTTCCAGATGGCCATGCTGGAGCCCCGCCTCAGCATCCTTGACGAGACCGACTCGGGCCTCGACATCGATGCCCTGCGCATCGTGGCCGAGGGAGTGAACAAGTTGAAGACTCCCGAGACATCGACCATCGTCATCACCCACTACCAGCGCCTGCTCGACTATATCAACCCCGATGTGGTACACGTACTCTACAAGGGACGCATCGTGAAGACGGCAGGCCCCGAGCTGGCACTTGAGATTGAGAACCGCGGTTTCGACTGGATAAAGAAGGAAGTGGAGGATAATTGACAATTCACAATTGACAATTGACAATCATGCAAAGTAAAGAACAATACCTCAACCTCTACCGAGAATACCGCAGTTTAATCGGTCGTCACAGTGCTCCCGTGATGAATGTCTTGCGCGACGAGGCTCACGACGAGCTGCTCCGTATGGGCTTTCCCACACGGCAGGATGAGGAATACAAGTATACTGATGTGGAGGCGATTTTTGCTCCCGACTATGGCATCAATCTGGGTCGCCTCGACATCCCCGTCAATCCCTACGATGTGTTCAAGTGCGATGTGCCCAACATGAGCACCTCGCTCTACTTCATCGTCAACGATCGTTTCTATTTGAAGGCTTTGCCTAAGGTCGCTCTCCCCGAAGGCGTGCTCCTCGGTAGCCTCAAGGAGATAGCTGAGCAGTACCCCGACTTTGTGTCCAAGTATTATGGCCAGCTTGTCGATACGAGGTCCAACGCCATCACAGCCCTCAACACGATGTTTGCACAGGATGGTTTGCTGCTATATGTTCCCAAGGGCGTAGTGGTGGAGAAGCCCATCCAGCTCGTGAATATCTTGCGTGCCGATGTCAACTTCATGGTCAACCGCCGCGTGCTCATCATCCTGGAGGATATGGCCCAGGCACGCCTATTGATGTGCGACCACGCCATGGACGAGGTCGACTTCCTCGCCAATCAGGTCATCGAGGTCTTCGTAGGTGCCGGTGCATCCTTCGAACTCTACGAACTCGAGGAGACCACCCCACGCACTTGCCGACTGAGCAACCTCTACATACACCAGCAAGCCGATAGCAACGTGCTGGTCAATGGCGTCACCCTCATGGGCGGCACCACCCGCAACACCACGCGTGTCACCCTCGCTGGTCGCGGAGCACATATCAACCTCTGCGGCATGGCCATTGCCGATAGCCATCAGCATGTCGACAACCACACCTTCATCGACCATGCCGTGAGCGACTGCACCAGCCATGAACTCTACAAGTATGTGCTCGACGATGAGGCTACCGGTGCCTTTGCCGGCAAGGTGCTCGTGCGCGAAGGTGCTCAGCACACCGACTCCCAGCAGACCAACCGCAACCTCTGCCTCACCCGTCAGGCCCGTATGTATACCCAGCCACAGCTCGAGATCTATGCCGACGATGTGAAGTGTAGCCACGGAGCCACCGTAGGCCAGCTCAACGAAGATGCCCTCTTCTACATGCAGCAGCGCGGCATCAGCCATGCCGAAGCCCGCCAGCTTCTCATGCGTGCTTTTGTGGGCGAGGTCATCGATGAGGTAGGCCTCGAGGCCCTGCGCGACCGCCTGCACCATTTGGTTGAGAAGCGTTTCCGTGGCGAACTGGGCAAGTGCGGCGATTGCAGTGTATGTAAATGAAATGTAGGAGAGCGAGACAATGATATACGATATTGACGCCATCCGTGCCGACTTCCCCATCCTTGGCCGCCAGGTATATGGCAAGCCGCTGGTGTATCTCGACAATGGAGCCACCACGCAGAAGCCCCGCACGGTAGTAGATGCCATCACCGAGGAGTACTATTCGGTGAATGCCAATGTGCACCGCGGCGTGCACTTCCTTTCACAGGAGGCCACCAAACTGCACGAAGCCTCGCGCGAGCGCGTGCGTTCGTTTATCAATGCCGCCTCTGCCAACGAAATCATCTTCACGCGTGGCACCACC
>CANBEE010000159.1 GCA_947367415.1 uncultured Bacteroidales bacterium | reverse complement strand
ATACAAATCATCCTCGATGGACTGCAACAGCAAGAGGATGCGCTGATGAAACTCTTTGTCGGCACCACCAGCCACCAGGTTATCACCGAGAACTATCAAGTGATTCCTGAAAGCGATACTGAAAGATTCATCATCGGACGCTTCTCACACAAGTTGGGTTTGCTACACCGTGACGACCTTGCCGGCTCACCCATCTACATTGACATCAAGGGAAAAGGCAACATACCCGCTCCTGCTCCCGTGGAAGAGAAGAAGGGCAAGAAAATCATAAAAGAGAAGAAGAACAAGGAAGACGGAATAGTTTATAATATCCCCGACAAAGTAAGCATCAAGGTTTACACCAACAGGGAAACCTTTGCCGAGGAGACCATGTCGATAGCCCAGTTCGGTACTACCGAGACACTATCCTCATCACTCTTCACCAAGAAGAAGGACATCAAGGTATGGCTTGACCCCGTTACAGGAGCTCTGCTTAAGATTGAGGAATAGCCACCCCCTGCGACTTTGAGCCAAACAGCAAAGAGCGAGACACCATGTACCGCACCTACCATGAAATAAAACACATCGACGAGCTGCGCAACCTGCTAGCGAACCAGGAGCGTATAGAGCGTTACATATTCAAGGATATGGACTTCTCTTCGCTCACTGAGCCTGCATCCACCTATCGCTACTACGATTGTCTGTTCATGGGCTGCACTTTCAGCAAGCAAATGCGCGTACAAATCGACAAGAGCTGCTTTATCTTCTCGCACATCGACGTACCTTACAACTGTTTCCGCAACCATCTGTATACGGCCGACACGCTCTATAAGGGCTACCGATTGGGTGAACCCCAAAGTTACGAATGCAGCTTTGACAACTCGGTATACCAATACTATCTTCAGAAGGGAAAGACCACTACAGACATCAAGGAGACGCTGGCACGTACCCTGCACGACCACTCCATCAGTGACTCGCTGCACGACATGCTGGCCGAATATGATGAAAAGAAGATTGTAGGTATCATGGGTGGTCACGGACTACTGCGTACCGACAAAGCTTACTTGAAAATCGTGCTCATCAGCAAGCAGCTCACCGAGCAAGGCTACCTGATGATTAGTGGTGGAGGTCCGGGAGCAATGGAGGCCACTCATCTAGGTGCATGGATGGCAGGACGCCTGGAAGCCGAAGTGTATGAAGCCATGAAGACGCTCTTGCAGGCCCCAGCCTATACCGATGCCTTATGGCTCGACACTGCATTTCAAGTGCGTGCCAAGTTTCCGCAGACACAATACAAGAGCATAGGCGTACCTACCTGGCTCTATGGCCATGAACCTGCCACACCATTTGCCACGCACATAGCCAAATATTTCGAGAATGCCATCCGCGAAGACGGCATCCTCACCATCGCCAAGGGAGGTATCGTCTACACACCGGGCAGTGCAGGAACCATGCAAGAAATATTCCAGGATGCCGTTCAAAACCACTATCTCAGTTTTGGCTATGCCAGTCCTATGGTATTCCTCGACACACACTATTGGACAGAAGAGATGCCCATATACCCCGTGCTGAAATCGCTATCTGAACGAGGCAAATACAAGAACCTCATACTCCATATTGCCGATGAAGAGCAGGAAATCATTGATGCGATACGACAATTCACATAAAAAAGGTACTTCGGACAATGCCATGTCAAACGAAATCGCTAATTTTGCCATCAAAGAATGAAAAAAACACATATAGTCAAAAACCATAAAAACGAGTAAAAACATGTACGGAAAGATTAAAGAACACCTGCAACAGGAACTCACCGGCATCAAGGAAGCCGGTCTGTACAAGAACGAGCGCATTATCACCACTCCTCAGCGCGCTAACATCAAACTCAACGACGGACGTGACGTGCTCAACTTCTGTGCCAACAACTACCTCGGCCTCTCCGACAACCAGCGCCTCATCGACGCAGCCAAGAGAGCTATGGACACCCACGGCTACGGCATGTCATCAGTACGCTTCATCTGCGGTACACAAGACCTCCACAAAGAGCTCGAAGCTGCTATCTCTGACTACTTCAAGACCGAGGACACCATCCTCTATGCAGCTTGCTTCGATGCCAATGGTGGTGTATTCGAGCCCCTCTTCACCGATGAGGATGCCATCATCTCTGACGCGCTCAACCACGCCTCTATCATCGACGGTGTACGTCTCTGCAAGGCAAAGCGTTATCGCTACGCCAATGCCGATATGGAGGACCTCGAGCGCTGTCTGCAGGAGGCTCAGGAGCAGCGTTTCCGCATCATCGTAACTGATGGTGTATTCTCTATGGACGGCAACGTGGCTCCCATGGACAAGATTTGCGACCTCGCAGAGAAATATGATGCACTCGTAATGGTTGACGAGTGCCACTCTGCAGGTGTAGTAGGTGCTACAGGTCACGGTGTAAGCGAGCAGTTCAACTGCTACGGCCGTATCGATATCCATACCGGCACACTCGGTAAGGCATTCGGTGGTGCCATCGGTGGTTTCACCACAGGCCGCAAGGAGATTATCGACATGCTCCGTCAGCGTTCACGTCCCTACCTCTTCTCAAACTCTATTCCCCCATCGGTAGTAGGTGCATCGCTTGAGATGTTCAAGATTCTCAAGGAGAGCGACGACCTCCACACCAAGCAGCAGGAGAACGTAGTATACTTCCGTGAGAAGATGCTTGCAGCAGGCTTCGATATCAAGCCCACACAGTCGGCCATCTGCGCTGTGATGCTTTACGATGCCAAGCTCTCACAAGACTTCGCCAACCGCATGGCCGAAGAAGGCATCTACGTAACAGGCTTCTACTACCCCGTAGTACCGAAGGATCAGGCTCGTATCCGTGTACAGCTTTCTGCTGCTCACAGCCGTGAAGACCTCGACAAGGCCATCGCAGCCTTCACCAAGGTAGGTAAGGAGCTGGGAGTAATCAAGTGATTCTCCTAAGAAAGAGAAAGGACTTTATCTATAAAGAGAAGAGACGCCGCATCAGATGCAGCGTCTCTTTTTTGTGTTACTACTCGGTGTCTTCCCTTATTCCTAAGAGTGAAATTCGGGAAACTATTCGAGCGGAAGATTAGAATCTCAAGCCTACGGTGAGCATACCCTTCATCAAGTTACGGTTAAGCGAAGTAGCCTCTAATTCGGGGTCGTCGAAGGGATAGAAATCTGATGACTGACGGCTGTAGAGCAGTGCAGCGTCGGCATAGAAAGTATCGCCACGGTAACCGAATCCGCAGGTGAAGTTGTTCTTTGAGCGTATGTTCTTGTAGGCCGTATTGGTCTGTACGGAGTTGATAGGAATCATCTTCCACGCATCTGACCTATAGCCACCTGTCTGATAATTGTAGCCTAAACGAGTGTAGAACGAGCCTGCAAACATTTTTTCCAAGCCCAAGCGCAGTGTGTGCTGAGCCGTAAAGTTTTCGGCAGTATGGTCGTTCATCACAGTATTCTCATCGCCGTTCTCATAGTAGAGCTTGGCTGCACCGAAGTTGGCATACTCGTATTCTGCGCCAAGAGCCAATGATGTACCGATGGTACCTCCCATGCTGATGTTCATCTTGGCAGGAGCAATCATCGTATAGTCGGTGTAGCAGTCGCCGCCATAGGCATCGTCACTGAAGGTATCCATAGAGCCTTCGTAGGTGGAGCCATCCTCGAATGTAACGAACGAGCTGATGATAGCCGAATTGTAGTCGCGCAATCTATATACGGTGGGCGTGGTAGCCGAAACACCTACACGGAACGAAGACTCCTCGAAGGGGCGCAGGATGGCACCGAACTTGAAGTCGTAGCCCGAACCCGTAGTGCGGTAGTAATTCTTCAGCGTGTAGTCACCACCATCAAAGTATTCGGTGTAGGATGACTCCAACTTGCGGTCTACATCATAGGTTGTAAGCGTTACGCCAAAGTATACGGCATCAATCAGATTGAACGAGAGGTTGAAGTCATATGCATCAATACCACCACTCAAGACTTCGCTGTAGCTGTTCGCATCGGAGGGATAATAGGAACCTCCGTCCAAAGCCGACGCATCAATCAGACGGCCATCGGCACCGAGCAGTGTAAGCCAACCCACCCAAGGCTCGTCATAATAGTTTCTCTGATAGAAACCATCAGGATTGCTATAGTCGAAGTCCTCGGGGAGAACATCCAGATTCTCATACGCTTGCCAAGCCATCTGCCCGGTCTGTGATAGGCCATTCAGATTGGAGGCCATACCCATCTTGCCGCCAAAGCGCTTCACATTGCGGTAGTTAAATCCGAAGTTGACAAAGCGGAGGAGCTTCTCGTTGCTCACCTTGTTGGCAAATACTATACCGGCATTGTCGAACGTGCCCTAAGAGTCGAACGAGCGATTGCGTGTGTCATTGGAGGCGGTGCGCTGAGTCACCCAATTGCCACCGAGCGACATCGAGAGGTCCCAACTGCGATAAAGGCCAATGCCGGCAGGATTGGTTCCCATCGTACTGATGTCGGCTCCAAGAGCACTCATAGCGCCACCCATACCCACGAAGCGGGCTGTACCAACAAGGTCTGTATCGAGCAGCGCGGCTGCCTCGTATGATGTCTGTGCCTGCATAGCTGAAGATGCTGTGAGCATTGCTGCGGCAAGGATAAATAATCTGTTACGTTTCATAGTGACATATGTTTTTTATGATTCTTGATTCATGTTCTTATCTCAGTGTCCTCAGAGAGGTCCACAAATGGCATCTTATCATCTGCGGCTACCGGTGCTGCCTCCGCTTCGTGAGCCGCTGCTATATGAGCCACCGCCACTGCGCGAGCTACCGCTATAGGAGCTGCCTCCACTGTATGAGCTACCACTGCTGCGTGAGCTTCCGCTGCTGTACGAAGAGCTTCCACTGCTGTATGAGCTGCTGCGCGAAGAGCTTGACGAACCGCTTGAATAGCTGCTCGAACGGCTCGATGATGAGCTGCGGCTCACTGAAGACGACGAGCTGCGTGTGCTGCTGGGGCGGTTGTAGGTCGAACTTGAGCCACTGCGCGAAGTGCTCTGACGGGTATATGAGCTACGTGAGCTGCTGCCAGTGTTGGCACTGCGACTTATCGAAGACGATGTGCTGCCACCGCGACGCAGGACCTCATCACTGCTACCTCGGCTCGACGATGAGCGTACGGCACCTGAAGAGCGATTCACGGAAGAGCCTGAGCGACCTGTCACGACGCGAACCGATGAACTGCGGGTCGAACCATTATCGGTGCGGGTGACGCTTTCACCACGGCGCGAAGCCGATGTTGTGCCACGGCTAACGGCATTGTTATCTTGCGAACCACGACGGGTAGAGGCTACTGTAGCGTGGCGGTCATTCTCTCGTGGACGTGAGCCAGGTGTCACTCCACCCCATCCGGGCTTGCCTATGCCGATACCGGGATGGTAGCCATGATGTCCGTGATGCCAACCGGGATAATAGTCGTGGAAGTAGGGGTTGAACCAGGGGTCATACCACACATGACCGTAAAAGCCCCAGCCATCCCAATATGGCCCCATGCCCCAATGATGCCCATAGTGCCAGCCCCAATGGCTGTGCCAATGATGTCCCCAAGGGCTCCATCCGAAGGGATAGCTCGTCATGTAGTCCCAGTAGAGCCAGTTGCTCGATGTGGGGAACACATAGGCATACATGCCATCATCGTAGATGTTCCAGTCCCAGCTGGGCCACAGGGCACCTCCATGCACCACATCCCAATAGAGCGGGCTGCTCACGGGAATCGCGTAGCGTGGATTGCGGAAACGGACGATGCGCATGGCATATTCGTAGTCGGAGTCACTGCCCTCGAAGCCATTGACCCAACCCTCATCCTCGTTGCTTACGCGAGTGAGCTTCAGCGTGTCGGTATTCATCCACATGGTGTCGCCATCCTCGGTGATGAGTACAAAGCCTTCGTCGGCCATGGCAAACTCTGACACGGCATCGCCCTGCTCGGTAACGTATGAGGTACGACGGTTGTAGGCATCTTCATCCATCTCCAGCGCCTTCGTGTAGGTCGAGGTTGCCGAGATAGTCTTGTTATCTTGGTTGCCTGCTGCCACATTAGCAGATTCCGACTTGGCAGCAGTGCTCTCGGCCGCTTCTTTGGCCACGGCTTCGGTCTTTGCCTTTTTCTTCTTGGGTACGAAGTACATGTCATCGTGCTGTGCCGATGCTGAACCAACGATTCCCACCAACATCAATGCTGTCAATAATCCTTTTTTCATACCTTATATATATTATATGGTTACTATCTTTGTTTTCACGATACAAAGATAGCAGATAAAAAACGACCGACATAGGGAAATTTCCTATCATTTGTGGGGAATATCCCTAAAAAAGCGTAATTTTGCAGAAAGAGCAACAGAGTTGCAACGAAACGCAACGATAACGAATACAAATACGTTCCAAACTCTAA
>CANBEE010000158.1 GCA_947367415.1 uncultured Bacteroidales bacterium | reverse complement strand
GTTTACGTAAAGCAAAACTAAAATGACAAATTATCGTTTATTCTTTGATTTTTCTTTCTATTTTTTCATAATATCACAAAATATATGTATCTTTGCACCCGAAAAATGATAACAAATAGGTATTAGGTATGAAAGTACAAGAAACATTAGCAGTACTTAGAGAGCATTTCCCCGGCGAGGAGCTGTATTTCCAGGCCGTAGGCGAGGTGTTGTCAACAATTGAAGATGAGTATAACAAGCACCCCGAGTTTGAGGCCGCCAACTTGGTAGAGCGTCTTTGTGTGCCCGACCGTATCGTGACTTTCCGTGTCACATGGGTTGACGACAAAGGTAAGGTGCAGACAAATATGGGCTACCGTGTGCAGCACTCTAATGCCATCGGTCCGTACAAGGGCGGTCTCCGCTTCCACCCCTCAGTAAACCTCAGCACGCTGAAGTTCCTCGCATTCGAGCAGACCTTCAAGAACGCACTCACTACCCTACCAATGGGTGGTGCCAAGGGTGGCTCTGACTTCAATCCCAAGGGTAAGAGCGACAATGAGGTGATGCACTTCTGTCAAGCCTTCATGACCGAGTTGTGGCACAATATCGGTGCTGAGACCGACGTGCCCGCAGGTGACATTGGTGTAGGTGCTCGTGAGGTAGGTTACCTTTTTGGTATGTACAAGAAGCTCACCCGCAACTTCGAAGGTGTGCTCACCGGTAAGGGACTCGACTTTGGCGGTTCGCTCATTCGCCCCGAAGCTACCGGATATGGTAACATCTACTTCCTGCAGGAGATGCTCAAGACACGCGGCATCGACATCAAAGACAAGGTGTGCCTCGTCAGCGGTTCGGGTAACGTAGCTCAGTTTACCGTGCAGAAATGTATCCAGCTGGGTGCCAAGCCCGTGACCATGAGCGATTCGAACGGCTATATCTACGACCCCGCAGGTATCGATGAGGAGAAGCTCGCCTTCATCATGGAACTGAAGAACGTACGTCGCGGACGCATCAAGGAGTATGCCGAGAAGTATGGATGCAAGTATGTGGCTGGCGCAGCTCCCTGGTATGAGAAGGGCGACATCGCACTCCCCTGCGCTACACAGAACGAGCTCAATGGCGAGCATGCACGTGCACTCGTAGCCAATGGCTGCATCGCCGTATCAGAAGGTGCCAACATGCCCTCTACACCCGAGGCCGTAGAGACCTTCCAGGGAGCGAAGCTGCTGTATGCACCCGGTAAGGCTTCAAATGCCGGTGGTGTATCGGTATCAGGACTTGAGATGACACAGAACAGCTACAAGTTGGGCTGGAGCGCCGAGAAGGTGGACAAGAAGCTCAAGAGCATCATGCAGAACATCCACGCATCGTGCGTGAAGTATGGCACACGCCCCGACGGCTACATCGACTACGTGAAGGGTGCAAACGTAGCCGGCTTCATCAAGGTTGCCAACGCCATGATGGCTCAGGGTGTGATTTGATTTCACAAGCACATAATTGACAAATCTTACGATAGAAGATGCGCGGGCCATTCGGTTCGCGCATCTTTATTGTTATACCCACTTTATAACGTGAGTTCGATATAAACTCAACTAAATCGCACATCTGTCATTCCGACAGAGCGTAGCGACGAGGAATCTCATAAAATCGCGATATAAGAGATCCCTCACACAAGGTTCGGGATGACAAACACGCGAAATTTCAATATTTGTTTTATCGAACTCACGTTATAATATATACTGAGGAAACAACTACTATATATAATAAAGGAGGAGCTGCAATGCAACTCCTCCTTGAAATTATTCAGTATCTTGTGATATTCAAGATTACTCTTCCACAGCAGCCTGAGCCGCAGCGAGGCGTGCGATAGGAACGCGGAAGGGTGAACATGATACATAGTTGAGACCTACCTTGTGGCAGAACTTAACTGATGAGGGCTCACCACCGTGCTCACCGCAGATACCGCACTTGAGCTCGGGACGTACAGCGCGACCGCGCTCTACAGCCATCTCTACGAGCTGACCTACACCGTTCTGGTCGAGTACCTGGAAGGGGTCTACCTTCAAGATCTTCTTCTCCAAGTATACGGGGAGGAATGAAGCGATATCGTCACGTGAGTAACCGAAGGTCATCTGTGTCAAGTCGTTGGTACCGAATGAGAAGTACTCGGCGCGGCTTGCGATGCGGTTAGCTGTAAGAGCAGCACGAGGAATCTCAATCATAGTACCTACCTTGAACTCTACGCTCTCGCCTTCCTCAGCAAAGAGAGCAGCAGCAGTCTCGCGGATTACCTTCTCCTGAGCCTCAAACTCGTAGAGGATACCTGTCAGAGGAACCATGATTTCGGGATGGGGATCGTGACCCTCCTTCTTCAACTGGATAGCTGCACCAAGGATAGCGCGAGTCTGCATCTCAGTGATTTCGGGATAGGTGTTACCCAAGCGGCAACCGCGGTGACCGAGCATCGGGTTAGCCTCGCAGAGGCTGTCAACACGCTGCTTGATGTACTCTACAGTTACACCCATAGCCTTAGCCATCTCTTCCTGACCCTTAAGATCGTGGGGTACGAACTCGTGCAAAGGAGGATCGAGGAGACGTACGTTCACGGGGCAGCCATCCATTGCCTTGAAGATACCGTAGAAGTCGGCCTTCTGGTAGGGCAACAACTTAGCGAGAGCAACCTTGCGGCCTTCAGCATCCTGAGAAAGGATCATCTCACGCATAGCAACGATCTTCTCTGCCTCGAAGAACATGTGCTCTGTACGGCAAAGACCGATACCTACAGCACCGAAGTCGCGAGCAACCTGTGCATCGTGGGGAGTATCAGCGTTGGTACGAACAACGAGCTTTGTATATTTCTCGCAAAGAGCCATCAAATCAGCGAAGTCGCCAGAGAGCTCAGCTGCCTTAGTCTCAACCTGACCGTTGTAGATCTCACCGGTAGTACCGTTGAGTGAAATGAAGTCACCCTCCTTCAATACTACACCGTCAACCTCTACAGTGCGAGCCTTGTAGTCGATATTCAGAGCACCAGCACCTGATACGCAGCACTTACCCATACCACGGGCAACAACGGCAGCGTGTGAGGTCATACCACCACGAGCGGTGAGGATACCCTGAGCTACAGCCATACCAGCGAGGTCTTCGGGAGATGTCTCGATACGAACCATGATAACCTTCTTGCCATCCTCGGCCCACTTAGCAGCGTCGTCAGCGAAGAATACAATCTGACCGGTAGCAGCACCAGGAGATGCGGGAAGACCGCGTGTCAAAACCTTAGCGCTCTTGAGGGCAGCCTTGTCGAATACGGGGTGGAGAAGCTCGTCGAGCTTGTTGGGCTCGCAACGCTTGATAGCTGTCTTCTCATCGATAAGACCTTCGTGGAGGAGGTCCATAGCGATCTTAACCATAGCTGAACCGGTACGCTTACCGTTACGTGTCTGGAGGAACCAGAGCTTACCTTCCTGTACGGTGAACTCCATATCCTGCATGTCGCGGTAGTGGTTCTCAAGCTTGTTCTGGAGAGCGTCGAGCTCCTTGTAGATCTCGGGCATAGCCTCTTCCATTGAAGGATACTTAGCTACGCGCTCTTCCTCGCTGATGTTAGCACGCTCGGCCCAACGCTGTGAACCGATCTTGGTGATTTGCTGAGGTGTGCGGATACCTGCTACTACGTCCTCACCCTGAGCGTTGATAAGGTACTCACCGTTGAAGAGGTTCTCACCGTTACCAGCGTCACGAGAGAAGCATACACCAGTAGCTGATGTGTCGCCCATGTTACCGAATACCATAGCCTGTACGTTTACTGCAGTACCCCACTCAGCAGGGATGCCTTCCATCTTACGATAGAGGATAGCGCGCTCGTTCATCCAGCTGTCGAATACAGCGCAGATAGCGCCCCAGAGCTGCTCGTAAGCGTCGGTGGGGAAGTCCTGACCGGTCTGAGCCTTAACGGCAGCCTTGAACTTCTTAACCAACTCCTTGAGGTCTTCTACCTCGAGCTCGTTGTCGAGCTTCACGCCCTTAGCTTCCTTCACCTCTTCGATGATAGCCTCGAACGGATCGATATCTTCTTTGTTAACCGGCTTCATGCCCAATACTACGTCACCGTACATCTGTACGAAACGACGGTATGAGTCCCATGCAAAGCGTGCATTGCCGGTCTTGCGTACCATACCTTCTACTACTTCGTCGTTCAAACCGAGGTTGAGGATAGTATCCATCATACCGGGCATTGAAGCGCGAGCACCAGAACGTACTGATACCAACAAGGGGTTCTCTACATCACCGAACTTAGAGTTCATCAAGGTCTCAACGTGTGCTACAGCAGCATGTACGTCGTCCTTCAACAACTCTACAACTTCAGCCTTGCCCAAACGATAGTAATCGTTACAAGTGTCTGTGGTAATGGTGAAACCGGGAGGCACGGGTACACCAATCAGGTTCATTTCAGCCAGATTGGCACCTTTACCACCGAGCAGATTCTTCATGTCTGCCTTACCTTCGGCCTTACCGTTACCGAATAAGTAAACTCTTTTTTCGCTCATAATTTTAGTTAATTATTAAGTGTAAAATATGATAGTTGTGTAATAGTCATATATAAATCATGGTATACGTAGCCTATTAACAGAGCAAAGATAGAGCATTTTTGTGAAATGATGAAATTATCGGGGCAAAAAATATAACCTCATTACGCAGAATTCCGAAAACAACATTTCTATTGACTATTCGCCATCACCCTACGCGCTTTTTGCTTAAAATCCGTTCAAATGAGTAAACTTATAAAAAATATTGCAGACATGATGAATCAGTATCGAAAGATAATGAGTAACTTTACACCATGATTATTGAAAAGCGTGTAGAAAGCTTCATTCAAGAGCACCAATTGCTGCCAGCCAATGCTCAAGTGCTGGTAGCGATTAGCGGTGGCGCCGATTCGGTTGCCTTACTGCTCATACTCGTAAAGTTGGGCTTCAACTGCCATGCCGTACACTGTAATTTCCATTTAAGAGGAGAAGAGAGCGACCGCGACGAACAGTTTGTCAGGAATCTGTGCCAAGAAATGGGCATAAGTGTTGACGTGGCACATTTCGACACGCAAGCCTATGCCAAGGAGCACCATCTATCTATTGAAATGGCTGCTCGCGAACTGCGATATCGGGAGTTTGAGCGCATACGTCGGGACAAAAACCTCGACGCCATCGCCGTTGCCCACCATCAGGACGATGCCGTAGAGACACTCCTGCTCAACCTTATCCGTGGAGCAGGAATCAATGGGCTTACAGGAATGCGTGTCAGCAACGGGCACGTTGTACGTCCCCTACTCTGCCTCACTCAACAGGATATACATAATTACCTCACCCATATAGGACAAGACTATGTGACCGACAGCACCAACCTCACCGATGCATATTCACGCAACAAGATACGGCTCAAGCTGTTGCCACTAATGCAAGAGATCAACCCGAATGCAGCCGAGAATATAGCACAAGCAGCGACACACTTAGCTGAAGCTGCCACCATATATAATAAAGCAATTGCCGACAACAACAAACGGATTATTTCCGCCCAAGCAGACGGAATCACTATCAGCATCGACACGCTGCTAAGCACTGATGCACCCAAGGCACAACTCTTCGAAATACTGAAGCCCTACGGCTTCAACAGTGCCCAGGTCAACGACATCTTCAAATCACTCTACAGTGAGTCGGGGCGAATGTTTCATACATCCAGCCACACCCTGCTTCGCGACCGCAAGCACCTCATATTACGCAACAATCCGACAGAAGATTCAGTAACGACACACACAACACTCCCCAGCGAAGGTACTATTAAGCTACCAGATGGAACGACATTAAAAATAAGCCGTATCGTCCCCACCGAGACATGGAAAGTGCCACGCAACAACAACATATGCGTACTTGACGCCTCACGGTTAAGCCAACCGCTCATCGTACGCCATCCACAAGAGGGCGACCGCATACACCCGTTTGGCATGAAGGGGAGCAAACTACTGAGCGACCTCTATACCGACCTGAAGTTAAGCCGCATGGAGAAACAGCAACAGTGGGTACTTTGTCATGACGATAGGATTGTGTGGGCTATAGGGTTACGCACCAGCGAACTATTCCGCCTACATGGCAATGAGCGCGAAGTACTAATAATTGAATGTTGCAAACCTAAAATTGAGGAGACAACGTAACTTTGTAAGCTAACAGAAACGAGATGCGCCCTGCTTCACAGCAGAGCGCACCCAACTATATATTACAACAACACTAACGATTTGTAATCACGGTTCACCCAGAAACTCGACGATGGTTTTCACTTGTGCCCGGGTGAGCAGTTTCTGCTTCTCGCGATAGCCCACGGCCCGCATGGCCTCCCACAGGCCGCGCGTGAGGTGCATCTCCTCGCGGAAGTGGCGCAGGGCACTGTCGTA
>CANBEE010000157.1 GCA_947367415.1 uncultured Bacteroidales bacterium | reverse complement strand
CTCAAGAGTTTACGATAAATACAAATAAGAAATAAAAACAGATATATGGCTACAACAGGAAAAGTGAAAGGCGTTGTTCAGAACTTGGTGACGCTGACAGTAGACGGTCCCGTGGCACAGAACGAAATCTGCTACATCACCACCGGCGGCGATAAGCTCATGGCCGAGGTGCTCAAGGTAGTGGGTAACGACGTGTATGTGCAGGTGTTTGAGAGCACACGCGGACTGAAGGTAGGTGCTCCTGCCGAATTTACCGGCCACATGCTTGAGGTAACTCTCGGCCCCGGTATGCTCTCAAAGAACTACGACGGTCTGCAGAACGACCTCGACAAGATGGATGGTGTGTTCCTCAAACGCGGACAATACACCTACGCTCTTGACGACGATCGCAAATGGCTCTTCAAGCCCCTCGCAAAGGTAGGCGACAAGGTGAAGGCTTCAGACTGGCTCGGTGCAGTAGAAGAGAACTCTCAGCCTCTGAAGATCATGGTTCCCTTCCAGCAGAAGGGTGTTTGCACTGTGAAGTCTATCGTGGCTGAAGGTGAATATACCATTCAGGACACTATCGCCGTGCTCACCGACGAGGAGGGCAACGATATCAACGTGAACATGATTCAGCGTTGGCCCGTGAAGGTGGCTATGACCAACTATGTCAACAAGCCCCGTCCCTTCAAGCTCCTCGAGACTGGCGTACGTGTAATCGATACCGTTAACCCCATCGTAGAGGGTGGTACTGGCTTTATCCCCGGTCCCTTCGGTACTGGTAAGACCGTGCTCCAGCATGCTATCTCAAAGCAGGCTGAGGCCGACATCGTAATCATTGCTGCCTGCGGTGAGCGTGCGAATGAGGTCGTAGAGATCTTCACCGAGTTCCCCGAGCTCGTTGACCCCCACACAGGCCGTAAGTTGATGGAGCGTACCATCATCATCGCCAACACCTCAAACATGCCCGTAGCTGCCCGTGAGGCTTCAGTATACACCGCCATGACCATGGCTGAGTATTACCGTTCAATGGGTCTCCGCGTATTGCTCATGGCCGACTCTACTTCACGTTGGGCACAGGCATTGCGTGAGATGTCAAACCGTATGGAGGAGCTCCCTGGTCCCGATGCGTTCCCCATGGATATCTCTTCTATCATCTCTAACTTCTACGGTCGTGCCGGTTATGTAACCTTGAACAACGGTGAGGTAGGTTCTATTACCTTCATCGGTACTGTATCACCTGCCGGTGGTAACCTCAAGGAACCTGTGACTGAGAACACCAAGAAGGTAGCTCGTTGCTTCTACGCCCTCGAGCAGGAGCGTGCCGATAAGAAGCGCTACCCCGCTGTGAACCCCATCGACTCATACTCTAAGTACTTGGAGTATCCCGAGTTCGAGGCATACATCTCTAAGCTCATCAACGATGAGTGGACCACTAAGGTGAATGAGATCAAGACCCGCTTGCTCCGTGGTAAGGAGATTGCCGAGCAGATCAACATTCTCGGTGACGACGGTGTACCTGTAGAGTATCACGTAGTATTCTGGAAGTCAGAGCTTATCGACTTCGTTATCCTCCAGCAGGATGCGTTCGACGATATCGATGCAGTGAGCTCACTCGAGCGTCAGGAAGAGATTGTCAACATGGTGATGGGCATCTGCCACACCGAGTTTGAGTTCGATACCTTCCTCGATGTAATGAACTTCTTCAAGCGTGTCATCAACCTCTGCAAGCAGATCAACTATAGCGAGTACAAGTCTGATAAGTACAACGAATACATGAAGCAGCTCGAAGAGTTGGTAGCAAGCAAGAAAAAATAGAAGAATTATGGCAACAAAAGCATTTCAAAAGATATATACAAAGATTAGTCAGATTACCAAGGCTACTTGCTCGCTGAAGGCAACGGGTGTTGGTTATGACGAGCTTGCCACTATCGACGGCAAGTTGGCTCAGGTGGTAAAGATTGCCGGCGACGAGGTTACCCTGCAGGTGTTTGAGGGTACAGGCGGTATCCCCACCAATGCCGAAGTGGTATTCCTCGGTAAGGCTCCTTCGCTCAAGGTGAGCGACCAGCTGGCCGGACGTTTCTTCGATGCCTATGGTAACGCTATCGATGGCGGTCCTCAGATCGAAGGTAAGGAGGTTGAGATCGGTGGTCCTTCAGTGAACCCCGTACGTCGTAAGCAGCCCTCTGAGCTCATTGCAACAGGTATTGCCGGTATCGACTTGAACAACACACTGGTGTCAGGTCAGAAGATTCCCTTCTTTGCCGACCCCGACCAGCCCTTCAACCAGGTGATGGCCAACGTGGCCCTGCGTGCCGAGACCGACAAGATTATCCTCGGTGCCATGGGTATGACCAACGACGACTACCTCTACTTCAAGAACGTGTTCTCCAACGCCGGTGCCCTCGACCGTATCATCAGCTTCATCAACACTACAGAGAATCCTCCTGTAGAGCGCTTGCTGATTCCCGATATGGCTCTGACCGCAGCCGAGTACTTTGCTGTAGAGAAGAATGAGAAGGTGCTCGTGCTCCTCTCTGATATGACCTCGTATGCCGACGCCTTGGCTATCGTGTCGAACCGTATGGACCAGATTCCTTCTAAGGACTCTATGCCCGGTTCGCTCTACTCTGACTTGGCCAAGATCTACGAGAAGGCCGTGCAGTTCCCCTCAGGTGGTTCTATCACCATCATTGCGGTGACTACACTTTCGGGTGGCGACATCACACACGCTGTACCCGATAACACCGGTTACATCACCGAGGGTCAGCTCTTCCTCCGTCGCGATAGCGATATCGGTAAGGTTATCGTTGACCCGTTCCGCTCACTCTCACGTCTGAAGCAGCTCGTGTCGGGTAAGAAGACCCGTAAGGACCACCCGCAGGTGATGAACGCTGCCGTACGTCTCTATGCCGACGCCGCCAACGCCAAGACCAAGATGGAGAACGGTTTCGACCTCACCGACTACGATGAGCGTACACTCGACTTTGCCAAGGACTACTCAAACCAGCTCTTGGCTATCGACGTGAACCTCAACACCACCGAGATGCTCGACGTAACCTGGGGCTTGTTTGGCAAGTACTTCCAACCCGAGGAGGTTAACATCAAGCGTGAGTTGGTAGAGCAGTATTGGCCGAAAGAGAATCTCTGATTCTCTTCAATTAAGAATTAGGAATTATGAATTCATAATTTGTTTGATGCCTTATTTATATATAATGTATATTGCGTTATGCATTCATAATTCACAATTCATAATTCATAATTAAATTATAAGATAATTTCGTGGCTATAAAATTTCAATATAACAAGACGTCACTGCAGCAGATTGAGAAGCAGCTCAAGGTACGTCAGCGCACACTACCTATTATTAAGAATAAGGAGAGTGCCCTGCGTATGGAGGTGAAGAAGTGCAAGGAGGATGTACGTCGGCTCGAAGCTCAGCTCGAAGAGCAGATTCAGGCCTACGAGTACATGTTTGCCCTTTGGAACGAGTTTGATGCTTCGCTTATTGGTGTCAGAGACGTGCATCTTGATGTAAAGAAGATTGCCGGCGTGCGAGTTCCTGTGCTAGGCGATGTCGACTTCGACGTCAAGCCCTTCAGCCTCTTCGGTGCTCCCAAGTGGTACTACGATGGCATCAACCTCCTTCAGGGGTTGGCCAAGACCGCCCTTGCGAGTGAGTTCATGGAGGCCAAGTTGGGATTGCTCGAGCATGCCCGTAAGAAGACCACCCAGAAGGTGAACCTCTTCGAGAAGGTGCAGATACCCGGTTATCAAGATGCAGTGCGTAAGATTAAGCGCTTCATGGAGGATGAGGAGAACCTCTCCAAGTCATCACAGAAGATCTTGAAGACGCTGTTGGAAAAACGTGCCGAAGCGGAGCAACCCGCCGAGGCCTCTAATGAGATGGAGGAAGAGCTATGATAACAAAAATGAAAAAACTCACATTCCTCGTATTCTATAAGGAGTATAAGGAATTCCTCGACAGAATGGGTGAGCTTGGCGTGCTTCACGTGATTGAGAAGCAGCAGGGCGCACTTGACAATGCAGAAGTTCAGGAGCAGATGCGCCTCCTGTCGCGCTATGCGGCAGCCATTGAGGCATTGCAGAAGGTGGAAGCGGCCTCCCCTAACCCCTCCCAAGGAGGGGAACTTGGCTCCGCGATGACTGAATCACCCCTCCTTGGGAGGGGCAGGGGGGAGGCTTCCGTTCTTTTAGAGCAATACGACCAACTCCTTGCCGACAAGGCCGCCAACGAGCAGCGTCAGCAACTCCTCATCAAGGACGAGCAGGCGTTGGCACCGTGGGGCGACTTTGACCCTGCATCGGTTGAGCGTCTCGTGAAGGCTGGCTATGACATCAACTTCTTTGCTTGCGCTCCCCGCCTATATAAAGAGGAGTGGGAAAGCGAGTACAATGCCATTGTCATCAACCAGGACAAGTCGAAGGTATACTTCATCACTGTCACTGCTCCTGGTACAGAGATCAGCATCGAGGCCGAGATGTGCCGACTACCGCAGACCTCACTGGGCAATGTGGTAGCCGAACTCGAAGCACTCAAGGCTGGCAATACAGCTATCGAGCAGAAGATTGCCACCTTTGCCGCCAACCATTTGTCCGACCTCAAGGCTGCCCACGAGGCATTGCAGAGCGAGATCAGCTTTGCCAAGGTTGCCCTCAGTGCCGATAGCGTTGCAGGCGACAAGCTCATGCTGCTCCAGGGCTGGGCTCCCGAGAAGGTGCTTCCCGAGGTGCGCGAGAGCCTTGACAAGACAGGGCACTTCTACCAGATTGATGATCCCACTCCCGAGGATGATATACCCATCCAACTGAGCAACAACAAGTTCTTCCGACTCTTCGAGCCGCTGACCAAGTTGTATATGTTGCCCAAGTATGGCGAGTTGGACTTGACGATGTTCTTCGCACCCTTCTTCCTCGTGTTCTTCGGCCTTTGCCTTGGCGACATGGGCTACGGAGCACTGATTATGTTGGCATTGCCCATCTTCACCAAGCTCTTCCAGCTCATCAATCCCGAGTTCAAGAGCTCGTTGGTATTCCTCTTTGGACTCTCCACGGTGATTTGCGGTACACTCACAGGTACGGCATTCGGCTTCAGCCTGTACGATATCGACCTTCCCTTCTTCCAGAAGATGAAGGCGCTGCTCTTCCAGGACAATCAGGCCATGTTCTACCTCTCGCTCATCATCGGATGCGTGCAGATACTCTTCGGCATGATGCTCAAGGCCGTGAACCTCACCATTCAGTTGGGCTTCAAGTATGCGGTGAGCACTATCGGATGGATACTGCTGCTCGTTGGTGTTGCCGTAGGTGTACTCACGGGATCCACTGGTTCCGTATGGTTTATGGTAGTGATGATTCTTGCCGGCTGCATGGTACTCCTGTATAACAGCCCCGGTAAGAACATCTTCCTCAACATCGGTCTTGGCCTGTGGGATGCCTATAATATGGTAACCGGCCTGTTGGGCGACGTGCTCTCCTACGTACGTCTTTTCGCCCTCGGTCTTTCGGGAGGTATCTTGGCCAGCGTGTTCAACAGCTTGGCTACAGGTATGAGTCCCGATGTTCCCGTATTGGGCTTCATCGTTACAGCTATCATCTTCGTTATCGGTCACGGCTTGAATATCTTCATGAATATCCTCGGCTCTATGGTTCACCCCATGCGTCTGACGTTCGTGGAGTTCTTCAAGAACTCGGGTTACGAAGGTGGCGGTAATGCGTATAAGCCATTTAAGAAATAAAACAAAACAAAATTAATAACAACTTAAAAAACAACAAATTATTATGGATGCAAATCTTTTGATTGCCTATGTAGGCATTGGTTTGATGATTGCCCTTTCGGGTATTGGTTCAGCTTACGGTGTAACAATCGCCGGTAACGCAGGTCTTGGTGCATTGAAGAAGGTGGACAAGTTCGGTAACTTCCTCGTGCTCACCGCTCTTCCCGGTACACAGGGTCTTTACGGTTTCGCTGGTTACTTCTTGCTCAACAGCTTCGGTATCCTCACCGCTGATATCACTTCACTGCAGGCAGCTGCCGTGTTTGGTGGTGGTATCGCCCTCGGTCTCGTAGGCTTGTTCTCTGCTATCCGTCAGGGTCAGGTATGTGCCAACGGTATGGCAGCTATCGGTCAGGGTCACGACGTGTTCTCTAAGACCTTGATCTTCGCCGTATTCCCCGAGCTCTACGCTATCGTAGCTCTCGCAGGCGTGTTCCTCATCGGTTCAGCAGTAGCATAATTCAGCGATAATCATATTGATAGATATAGGGCGTCCTCATTGTTGAGGATGCCCTATATCTTTGTATGCCTGGGCTGTCACATCAGCATGAGTGCCGATGCGGGATGAGCATCGGTTGCGACGACTGAACCTTTAGGTTCATAAAGGAGTGTCGCACTCATCACATAAGGATGAGTGCGACTAAAAGCAGCCTAGGCCGCGC
>CANBEE010000156.1 GCA_947367415.1 uncultured Bacteroidales bacterium | reverse complement strand
CCTAAACGGACAAACACAATATTGGATTACCGCTCTTGATGCTAAAGGAAAAGTGCTTGACACATCTGAAAAACTAACCATAGACAAAGCAACACTAACCAACTACCGCACCATCAAACTGCGCGATCCAAAGATGCGTGTAGGAAAAATGGCTGTGGCCGACCTCAATGGCGATGGCACATATGACTTCATCATACGCACCCCCGACAGCAATGTAGACCCCGGCATGTCAGGCACCCTGGACGGACGCACATATCAGATTGAGGCCTACCTTAGCGACGGCACCTTCCTATGGTCAAAAGACCTCGGCCAAGGCATCGAGCCGGGCGTTTGGTACTCACCATTCATTGCTTACGACTTCAATGGTGACGGAAAAGCTGAAGTTGCCCTCAAGACAGCACCGGAAACAACACGACGCAACGAAAAGGGACGCGTAGACAGTGGCGAAGAATACCTCAGCGTATGGGACGGAATGACTGGCAATGAAATAGCACGCGTAGACTGGCCCGAACGCAACGACCGCTACGGAAACCTAGTGCGCAAAAACCGCAACCAGATTGGCATGGCCTATCTCGACGGAAAAACACCTTACATATTAGCATGCCGAGGCACCTACAAGCTCATGGTTGTAGACGCATGGGAACTACGCGGCAACAAGCTTGTACGTGCATGGCGCTGGGATGGCGACGAGGAGAACCCTATCATCCGCAGCATGGGAGCCCACAGCCTCGTTAGCGGCGATGTCGACAATGACGGGCGCGACGAAATACTGCTAGGCTCATGCATGATTGACGACAACGGCACAGCATTATGGTCAACAGGACTGGGACACCCCGATAAGGCATACCTTACCGACATCGACCCCAACCGCCCCGGCATGGAGGTATACCTATGTCTTGAACCCTTCCACACGAACGGACGTGGCGTATGCATGGTCGACGCACGCACCGGCGAACAGGTATGGAACATCGGGCACGAGACCAAGCACGTAGGCAATGGCATGGTTGCCGACTTTGACCCCTCACGCCCAGGGCTTGAATGCTTTGCCACCGAAGACTCAAAAGGCGGAAGCAGCGATAAATATCTGCTTACTGCTAATGGCGAGTACATACGACGCAACGAAAACATTCCACCTTGCGGTGGATGGGTTTGGTGGGACGGAGACCTCTCACGCGAAGTCATTCATAACCCTTACTCACGCGAGGAAATGATGGAGCGTTGGCGCAACGGACAGCCTATCGCACAGCACATCGTCAAATGGGCCGACAAAAGCAGCGTAGCCGAAGGTATTGAAGGCAGCCTACAGCTCATCGGCGACCTATATGGAGACTGGCGCGAAGAATTTATCATGTCACTCCCCGGCGAACTACGTATCTACACCACCAATATCCCCGCACGTGACCGCCGCATCACACTCATGCAAGATGCCATTTACAGAAGCTACGTAGCACATCGATCCATGGGCTACCCCCAAGCTCCAGTACCCTCGTACTATCTAGGTGAATAATTCTTTTCAACAACCATATTAACATTAACATAAAATCATTATAACAAACAACACTATGCGCATTGCAATATACGGTGCCGGTTCGTTAGGCACAATACTAGGCGCCTTCATCAGTAAGGCCGGCGTAAATATCGAGTTGATCAACCGCAACAAAGCCCACATTGAAGCATTAAAGGCAAAAGGTGCCCAAATTGTAGGCACGATGCAATTTACCCAACCTGTCACAGCCTACACTCCCGACGAGATGAGCGGACAATACGACATTCTGTTTCTCATGACAAAACAGCAACACAACGCCGAAGTCGTAGAGATGCTCAAGGGACACCTTGCAGAGGACGGAGTGCTCGTCACATTCCAGAACGGGCTTCCCGAGATGCAGATTGCCGATATCTTAGGCGAGGAACGCGTACTGGGCTGTACTGTTGCCTGGGGCGCCACCCTACAATCGCCCGGCGTATGTGAGCTCACAAGCGAACCCGATGCTCTATCATTCTCACTAGGCGCCATCTCGGCCAAACGAAACAAGCATTTCGAGAAAGTAAAAGAATTGCTCGAACTGATGGGGAAAGTAGACCTTGAAGAGAATTTCATCGGCACTCGCTGGAGCAAACTACTCATTAACGCCTCATTTTCAGGCATGAGCGCCGTCTTGGGATGCACCTTCGGCGAGGCAGCCAAGCCCAGTGCATCTCGACGCATCGTACAAGCATTAATAAAGGAATGTATCGATGTTTGCCAAACTGGAGGCATCCGCATTGAGCCGGTACAGGGCAAAGACATTGTCAAACTTCTCAACTACACCAACTCCGCCAAGAAAGCCTTCTCATACTTCATCATACCCATCGCCATACGCAAGCACGCCAAGCTAAAAGCAAGCATGCTTCAGGACATTGAGAAGGGAAAACTCACTGAGGTGGACGCCATCAACGGAGCCGTCTCCGACTACGGAAGAAAAGTCGGGTGCCCCACCCCAATGAATGACCGCGTAGTGGAGATTATTCACAACATAGAACAGGGCAAACTAAAACCCGGATTCGAGAACTTGAAACTGTTCTAAAAACAAACGGGGAAGACCCGAGCAAACAACAACGCTCGATCTTCCCCATCTTTATGCCATCCCATTTAATTCTCAACACTCGGGCAAGCTGCCGAAGTGCGGTGGCAGCGCAACCTCCTCGAACTTATACCCGAGGCGATTGAGTTCCAATGCTGCACCTATGCGGTACATCACCTTAATAGCACGTGCAAAGACATGGAAGGCCATTGGGCTCTGCGGCTCTATCTGCTCGCGACGAATCAGCGTGACGACCGCTTGCGCACAGCTGCGTATCGTCCCCTCCAGCTTTTTAGCCTCAAGGCTATCAAGCGAAAGGCCAAGGATATGCTCTACGATATGTTCGTCCATATCATCAAACCCCTGATTACCATAATAAGCCTTATAAGGAGTCTTCAAGCACTCCTGCCAGTTCTTGTCCCAACCATGCGCTACAGCCATACCCAAGTAGCCAGCCCAGGCCACCGACACGGTGGGATAATCGGCAATCTGCCCCACAGCGTCAGCCACGTACTCCGGAGCCAACACATCCCAATGCCCATCAATATCATCAGTAGACAGCAGCACTCCCTCGAGCATACCTTGCGATGTACATATACGCAATAGTTCGTTCTGTATCTTTTCTTCGAACCGATTAAGAAATCCTATATCCATCTCAGAGAATTAGAAATTAAAAATTAAAATAACATACAGGAAAACAACACTATAATAATAAAGAAAAGCCCCACAACGCGGGTTGCAGGGCTTCGCTTATGCATATTGTAATGTCTTATTACTTCTTGAGGAACTCTTGTACCTTCTCAGAAGGAACCATCTGCTCATCGAAGATGTAAGCACCAGTCTTAGGAGACTTCACCATCTTGATCACTTTAGAGTAAGAAGCTGACTTACCTGTTTGAAGAGATGCAACCGCTTTCTTTGCCATAGTCTATACTATTTTATAATAAGGGTTATTACTTAATTTCCTTGTGAACTGTTACACGCTTCAAGATAGGGTTGTACTTCTTCAGCTCCAATCTTTCAGTAGTGTTCTTTCTGTTCTTAGTGGTGATATAACGAGATGTACCCGGCATACCGCTCTCCTTGTGCTCTGTGCACTCGAGGATAACTTGAACTCTGTTACCTTTAACTTTCTTTGCCATAATTAGTCTCTCCTTTACGCAATTACTTTAATGTCGTTCGGAGTGCAGTGACCCTCAGCAAAAGCTTGCTTCAAAGCAGCGTCCAAACCTTTCTTGTTAATCAAACGAAGACCAGCGGCGCTCAAGCGCAACTGAATCCAACAATTCTCTTCTACATAGAAGAATTTCTTTCTAAACAAGTTCACCTCAAAAGTACGCTTTGTACGACGCTTAGAGTGTGAAACGTTGTTGCCAATCATGGCTTTCTTACCGGTAATTTGACAAATCTTCGACATTTCTATCTAATTTTGATGTTTATTTTGCTCTGCATTCAAATTTCAGCGTGCAAAATAACTACTTTTTTATGGAATGGCCAAATAAATCAATCATTAATTTTATTTTAAGGTTGATTTTCTTCCCTTTCCACTACTTTTTGCAGCATTTTTAATGCTTCGAGTACAGCATTTTGAGTATTTTGACATCTCCCCTTATCATAATCCCGTATGCAATGCGTGATTACACACGAGTGCGAAATCGCCGCCACCCAAATCGTGCCTACCGGCAGTTCTTCTGTCCCACCCGACGGACCAGCAATACCCGACGTAGCCACAGCAAAGTCCGAGCTCATCACCCTCATAACACCTCGCGCCATTTCCACAACCGTCTGTTCGCTCACTACACCCATTATTAACAACGTCTCGGGCGATACGCCCAACAGCTGCACCTTCATCTCCTCGGTATAGGCCACAATGCCACCCCTCACGCAAGCCGAGCTACCAGGCACAGCCGTCAGTGCAGCAGCGATGCCGCCTCCCGTACAGCTTTCAGCAGTAGCCACACTCCATCCCTTGTTCGAAAGGGTCAGTTCGATGGATTGGGCGATTTTGTACAGTTCTTCTTCCACGTCTTTTAGCCATTTTACCCGATGGAAACGCGAGAATATGCAGGTTTGTCTATCGAGCAGAAGTCATTGTCCATAAACTTGTAATATCCCGTGATGGCAATCATCGCTGCATTGTCGGTCGTGTAGCCAAACTTGGGGATATATACATTCCATTTATAGCGACGTGCATGGTCAAGGAAGGCATTGCGCAATCCCGTATTGGCCGACACGCCACCTGCCACAGCCACCTCCTTGATGCCTAGCTCCTTGGCCGCAAGGCGCAGCTTCTTCATCAATATATCTACGATGGTCGCTTCGAGCGAAGCAGCCAGGTCTTCCTTGTTTTGTTCGATGAAATCAGGGTTTTCTTTCAGTCTGTCACGTAAGAAATAGAGAAAAGAGGTTTTTAGTCCACTGAAGCTATAGTCGTAGCCAGCAATATTAGGCTTACTGAATGCGAAGGCCTTGGGATTGCCTTGACGAGCTAAGCGGTCAATGATAGGTCCGCCCGGATAGCCCAGTCCCATCACCTTGGAACACTTGTCGATAGCCTCACCCGCCGCATCATCAATCGTCTGCCCTATCACCTCCATATCATTGTATGCCTTGACCAAGACAATCTGCGAGTTACCACCCGACACCAGCAGACAAAGGAAGGGATACTTTGGAGTCTCCTTCGTCACCTCAGGTTCCTGAATAAAATGTGCCAACACATGACCCTGCAAGTGGTTTACATCAATCATCGGAATGTCCAGCGAGCGGGCAAAGCCCTTGGCAAACGACACGCCCACAAGCAGCGAGCCCATGAGACCTGGCCCACGAGTAAAGGCCACAGCCGACAGCTTCTCCTTGGCAACACCCGCCTTCTTGAGCGCCTGATCCACCACTGGAACAATGTTCTGTTCGTGAGCTCGCGAAGCCAACTCGGGCACTACCCCACCATAACTTTCGTGCACAGCCTGACTGGCTGTCACATTTGACAACAACTCACCATTCTTGATGACTGCCGCCGACGTATCGTCACACGACGATTCTATACCTAATATAATAATGTCTTTCATTACTTGGACGCGTTTTTAAACAACATACATCAATCAAAACACTCAGCTTCGCCAAACGGCACGGCGGCTAGGTCTTTGGGCGAGAGTATCATCTCCTTGGCATCGATGGGCCACTCTATGCCAATCTCTTCGTCGGAGAAGAGTACCGATGCCTCGGCCTGGGGCGCATACACATTGTCTACCTTATAAGTAAATACAGCCTCATCGCTCAGCACGAGAAAGCCGTGAGCAAAGCCACGAGGGATAAAAAACTGCAGTTTATTCTCCTCGCTCAGCTCGGCCATCACATACTTGCCGAAGGTGGGCGACGACTTGCGCATATCGACCGCCACATCGAGCACACGCCCTTTGATGACACGCACCAGCTTGGCTTGGCTCCACTCGCCCTTCTGATAATGGAGTCCGCGCAACACACCGTATGACGACATAGACTCATTGTCCTGAACAAACTTCACAGGATAGACATTGGCGTCAAACTCTTCTTGCTTAAATGCTTCCATGAAGTAGCCACGGGCATCATTGAACACACGCGGTTTGATGAGGTAGACACCCTCAATAGCTGTTGATATATATTCCATAGAATAAACCTTGCTTTATACTTACTTTATATAAAAATGCAAAAGTAAGGATTTTTTTCGTATCTTTGAGGTAAACCTCGAAGATTCTAGCGTTCGCTTAGAAATATTAAAGCAAGCTTTACATTTCGCTCACTTTTTCGTACCTTTGCCAAGAAAAGAAAGAAATTATGCGCATCGATATTCTCACCGTATTGCCCGAAATGATTGAGGGATTCTTTGATTGCTCCATCATGGCCCGAGCCAAGAAGAAAGGTTTGGCCGACAT
>CANBEE010000155.1 GCA_947367415.1 uncultured Bacteroidales bacterium | reverse complement strand
GATATACATTCGTAAAAAATTGCTAATTTTGCAGCCATTATATAGAAAAGGATATATAGGAATGATATACCCGAACAATTTCGAGCAGAAGATTGGCTTCGACCAAGTAAGACATATACTCCGCGAGCGCTGCCTGAGCACCTTGGGAAAGGATAAGGTGGAGGAGATGCATTTCTCACACGCCGCCGACGAGGTGAGCCGATGGCTCGATGAGGTGGAGGAGTTTGTACACATCATACAGGAGGAGGACACGTTTCCCAACCAATACTTCTTCGACGTACGCCCGGCACTGCACCGCGCCAGCATCGTGGGCATGTATTTTGACGAAGGCGAACTCTTCGACCTTCGCCGTTCGCTCGACACGATAAATCAGATAGTGCGTTTCTTCTACAGAGATGAAGAAGAGGAGCCAAGCAAATACCCAAACCTGGAGGCGCTGGCTACTGAAGTGCAGTCCTTCCCCACCCTAACTCGCCGCATCGACGGCATCATCAACAAGTTCGGAAAGATCAAGGACAACGCTTCTCCTGCCCTGGCAGAGATACGTCGCGAGCTGGCAGCTACCACGGGCAGCATATCGCGCACACTGAACTCAATACTGCGATCGGCACAGGCCGAAGGTATCGTCGACAAGGATGTGAACCCTACCGTACGTGACGGACGACTGGTAATTCCCGTAGTGCCGGCACTGAAACGCCGCATCAAAGGTATCGTGCACGATGAGTCGGCCACAGGAAAGACAGTCTTCATTGAACCTGCCGAGGTGGTGGAAGCCAACAACCGCATACGTGAGTTGGAGGGTGAGGAGCGCCGCGAGGTGATACGCATCCTTACGGAGCTGACCGATGAAGTGCGCCCGCAAATTCCCGAGATTCTGGAGTCATACACCTTCCTTGCCGAAATAGACTTTATCCGCGCCAAGGCACTCACTGCCATTGCCATGGATGCCATCAAGCCACAAATGCACGACTACCCCTATATCGACTGGGTAGAGGCCGAGCACCCCTTGCTGCGCATCACGCTGGCCAAGCATAACAAAAAGGTGGTGCCACTGGACATCAAGCTGAGCCGCGAACAGCGCATACTCATCATATCGGGCCCGAATGCTGGTGGCAAATCGGTGTGTCTGAAGACTGTGGGCCTCTTGCAATACATGCTACAATGCGGCATGCACATTCCTCTAAAAAGAGCAAGCGTAGCAGGTATCTTCAACAGCATATTCATTGACATCGGCGACGAGCAAAGCATCGAGGACGACCTCAGTACCTACAGCAGCCACCTGCTGAACATGAAGAATATGATGCGCGAGGCGAGTGGGCGCAGCCTCATCCTCATCGATGAGTTTGGTAGCGGCACCGAGCCCCTCATCGGAGGCGCCATTGCCGAAGCTGTATTGCGCCGCTTCAACGACAAGCGTGCCTACGGAGTCATCACCACCCACTACTCGAACCTGAAGCAGTTTGCCGACAGCCACAAAGGCGTAGTCAACGGCGCCATGCTCTATGACCGCCACCTGATGCAGGCACTCTACCAGCTGCAGATAGGCAATCCGGGTAGCTCGTTTGCCGTGGAGATAGCTCGCAAGATAGGACTCCCCGAAGAGGTTATTGCCGATGCCTCGGAGATCGTGGGAAGCGAGTACATACAGTCGGACAAATACCTGCAGGACATCGTGCGAGACAAGCGATACTGGGAGACCAAGCGACAAAATATACGCCAGAAGGAGAAGCAGCTCGAAACACTCATCGCTCAATACGAAGGTGAGATGGAGGAGTTGAAAAAGTCGCGCAAGAGTGTCATCCGCGAAGCCAAGGAGGAGATGCAGCAGCTATTGCAAGAGTCGAACGCCCGCATCGAGAACACCATACGCACCATCAAGGAGGCACAAGCAGAGAAGGAGCAGACACGACAGGCACGACAGGAACTGACCGAATGGCGCGAAGCCGTGACCGACAATACCACAGACGAGTACGAAGCACGCATACAACGGAAGATGGAGCAGCTGCGTGCACGGCAGGAGCGTAAGAAATTGAAGATTCAAAATTCAAAATTGAAAGTTGGCTCCGCTACGAGTACCCAACAAACAAACGTACCTGATAGCAATAATTCTCAATTCTCAATTTTCAATTTTCAATTTGAGGTAGGCTCATTGGTTAGAATCAAAGGTCAGCAGCCCATTGGCACCATCGAGCAGATCAATGGGAAGAATGCCACGGTAACCTTCGGCATGATGCGCACCGTAACCAAGCTGAGCAAGTTGGAGCCAGCTACACAGGAGGCTGCACGCCAGCAGGAGGCCGAACGTCCACGCGCCTACACCTACCTGAGCAAGGAGACGCAGGAGGACATCTCACAACGCCGCCTTCAGTTCAAGCAAGACATCGACGTGCGCGGTATGCGTGGCGAGGAAGCGCTACAAGCCGTCACCTACTATATTGACGATGCCATACTGCTCAGTATGCCACGTGTGCGCATACTGCACGGAACTGGCAACGGCATCCTGCGCACCCTCATACGCCAGTACCTACAATCTAACCCTGCCGTAGCAAGCTGTCGCGACGAACACGTACAGTTTGGCGGAGCGGGTATCACGGTAGTAGAGCTACATTAGTTCAGGGTTTAGAGTGAATTAGAAGTTTAATATGTTGTAAATTGTCAAAATCGTAAATAATCATGATGAACATCACATTTGTCGACATTCTTGAATTCGTAGGAACCTTCGCCTTTGCAATCAGTGGTATACGCTTGGCTTCAGCCAAGCAGTTCGACCTCTTCGGAGCCTATGTTGTAGGCCTTGTCACAGCCATCGGGGGCGGTACCATCCGTGACCTATTACTCGATGTCACCCCCTTCTGGATGAGCAACACCATCTACCTCACCATCACAGCGCTTGCCCTACTATGGGTAATGGTCTTCAGCAAGTATTTGGTGCACATGAACAACACCTTCTTCCTGTTCGACGCAATCGGTCTTGCCCTCTTTGCCGTAGTAGGTATACAGAAGACCCTCGACGCAGGGTTTCCACTCTGGGTAGCCACCATCATGGGTACGATGACCGGTGCTGCAGGCGGAGTGTTGCGCGACGTCTTCATCAATGAGATACCGCTTATCTTCCGTAAGGATATCTACGCCATGGCCTGCGTGATGGGCGGCTTCGCCTATGCCGTATGCGGATGGATAGGCACCGACTCCATCGTCACACAAATCATCTGCGGTATCAGCGTATTCCTCACCCGTATCCTCGCCGTAAAGTTCCACATCAGCCTACCCACACTCAAGGGAGAAGAGGGAAACAGCTAAAAAAACAACGGACAATACCGACAAGAAAACTTTTTGCTGCTTGGTTTGTTTGCATAAACAGACATTATAAAAGCTAATGAAAGTATGAATACAATGGCAAAAAGTTTTCTTCTGGGTTGTGCTGCACTATGCGGTAGCGCAACATCATCAATCGCATGTACTGGCATATCACTGACAGCCAAAGATGGGAGCTATGTACAGGCACGCACCATCGAAGGGGCCGCACTGAAGCTCATCAGCGAGTATGTAATCATCCCCCGAGGATATGAGATGCAATCATATACGCCCAATGCCAAGAATGGCATGAAATTTACAGCCAAGTATGGAGTTGTGGGACTCTGTGTCGTGGAGAAGGAATTCATTGCCGAGGGCATGAACGAGGCGGGATTATCGACCGGGCTCTTCTTCTTCCCCAACTACGGCAGTTATCTCCCATATAATCCCGAAGAGGCCGACCGCAGCGTAGGTGACCTGCAACTGAATGCATGGATGCTGTCGCAGTTTGCTACAGTAGATGAGGTGAAGGAAGCCGTAACCTCTGGCAAAGTGCGCGTGGTAGGACTCGACGCAGGCTCGGTAGTACATTACCGCATAGGTGACAAGAGTGGCCGACAAGTAGTGCTAGAGTTTGTTGACGGCGTCCCCCACTTCTATGAGAATGCCGTAGGGGTGCTCACCAATTCTCCAGGATTTCCCTGGCACCTAGCCAATCTGAACAACTACGTGAACCTCTTCCCGGGCAGTGCCCCCAACCAACTACTTGGACAACAAGCGTTGAGTCCCTTTGGGGGCAACTCGGGAATGCTCGGTCTCCCTGGCGATGCCACTCCTCCATCGCGTTTTGTTCGCGCAGCCTTCTTCCGCAACACTTCCCCCCAGCGCCCCGATGGATTCAGCACCGTAACACAATGTTTCCACATTCTCAACAACTTTGACATACCTATCGGCATTGAGCACAAGAAGGGAGAGGGTCCTGACATCCCAAGCGCCACACAATGGACTTCGGCGATTGACCTCACCAATGGCAGAGTATACTACAAGACCTCGTACAACAACGCCATACGCTGTATCGACTTGAATGACATCGACTTTGCGAAGGTAAAGTATCAGTGGCATCCGATGGACAAGACTGAATCGCAACCCGTAGAGATGATAAAAATAGAATAGTATCCTACCCACGTATATGGAGCGAGCAGGAATCCAACCTTTCAAAGGCAGATTCCTGTTCGCTTATTTTATCATGAAGGAAGAAACGAAAGCCCTTGATTTTCCCAACAGAAATCCGTACTTTTGCAGCCATAATGAAGAGAGTTGCAATACAAGGATTTGAAGGCTCGTACCATGACATTGCTACGAGACAGTTTTTTAAGGATGAGCAAACAGAGCTCATTTGCTGCGAAACATTCAACGAGGTTTTTGAGGCTATAGCATCAGACAACAATGTCGTTGCCCTAGTAGCCATAGAGAATACTATAGCGGGAAGCCTGCTCCACAACTATGAGCTACTGCGTGACAGCGGATGCATCATTGTCGGTGAGCAGAAACTGCGCATAGCACACTGTATCTGCTGTCTGCCCGATGAAAGTTGGGAAGACCTTCGGGAAATTCACTCACATCCCGTAGCTTTGGCGCAATGCGAAGCTTTCCTGCAACGCCATCCTAACCTAAAAGCCGTGCAGGCCGACGACACCGCACTCAGCGCCAAGGAAATCAAGGAAAAGGGTTTACGAGGGCATGCAGCCATATGCTCTATCCATGCAGCACAGATGTATGGGATGCGCATATTGGAAGAGAACATTGAAACCAACAAGCACAATTTCACCCGTTTTCTTGTCATTGCAGACCGCTGGAGAGCCGATGAACTGAAAGCCGAAGGGATAGGCACAAATGCCGACAAGGCCAACATCGTATTCTCGCTGCCTCATCAAGAAGGAAGCCTGTCACAGATACTCTCCATCTTCACATTCTATCGCATCAACTTGACAAAAATACAGTCACTCCCCATCATCGGCCGCGAATGGGAGTACCTGTTCTACGTGGATGTCACCTTCAATGACTATACACGCTTCCACCAAAGTATTGATGCCGTTAGGCCACTCACCAAGGAACTGACGATATTAGGCGAATACAAAGCCTTCGAGAACAATAGATAAAGAAAAAAGAGCTTTCGAGTGAAAGCTCTTTTCTTTATCCTAACAGTCAGCGTCGTTACTCTGCTGATTCTTGCTTATCGGCCTTGCGGATAGCACGCTTGCGTGTCTTCTTCTCGGGAGCCTGTGTTGTAGTCTCCTTTACACCTGCCAATTCGGGGTCTATCATGATACGGCCACAATATTCGCATACGATAATCTTCTTGCGCATCTTGATATCAAGCTGACGCTGGGGCGGAATCTTGTTGAAGCAGCCACCACATGCATCACGCTGTACATATACAACGCCCAAGCCATTGCGTGTATTCTTACGTATGCGCTTGAATGACTGCAACAGACGAGGCTCGATAGTGGTTTCCAATGCCTTACCGCGCTCACGAAGTTTCTCTTCCTCTTCCTTGGTCTCAGTGATAATCTCTTCCAGCTCTGCAGACTTCGCCTCAAGGTCCTTAATACGCTCTTCCAGTAGGGTCTCTGTACGAGCAATCTCCTCCTCCTTAGCCTTCTGCTCAGCAGCATACTGACGAAGCTTCTTCTCACAGAACTCTACCTCCAATGCCTGGAACTCTATCTCCTTGGCCAGCAAGTCGTACTCACGGTTATTACGTACGTTATTCTGATCATCGGTATACTTTGCAATCATAGCCTTAGCCTCCTCAATCTTCATCTTGCGCTTGCTCTCTTCAGCCTTGACGCTCTCAATGTCAGCCGAATAATTTGCTATACGGGTGCGCAAGCCAGCAATTTCGTCCTCCAAATCTTGCACCTCGAGGGGAAGTTCGCCACGCAATGTCTTGATACGGTCAATCTCTGAGAAGATAAGCTGCAGCTGATACAGCGACTTGAGTTTCTCTTCTACAGTGTAGTCCTGCGGATCTTTCTTAGTTTCTCTTGCCATAATTATAAATAATTTATCGGGTTTGTATTCAATGATGTCTTCACAATTTTCAGTTCCGGGAAGTTAGCATGCAGTATCTCCGCGAAGATATCTATCGTATATTGCTCGCTCTCATAGTGCCCCATCTCAGCAATGAGCAATTCGCCCTCATGTCCAAAATAATCGTGATAGCGTACCTCGCCAGTGAGGAATGCATCAGCTCCCTGAGCAATAGCATTTGGTAGCAGGAAACCGCCAGCTCCGCCACAAAGAGCCACGCGACGTATATTGCGACC
>CANBEE010000154.1 GCA_947367415.1 uncultured Bacteroidales bacterium | reverse complement strand
ATTTTAATCCCTACAGGTAGCATGCACTCTGAACGGATGAAGTAGCCTCGGTCGGTACGTAGCAAATCATAGGAAGCTTCGAAGTCTTGTTCTCCCATTTCTTTGTACTCTTGTGCATGAACCTGAAAGACCATACGGAAGCTACGCACGTCGCGCAATTTCTCTCGGGCTTTGTCGATGACTAGTTGAGGAGTCATAGCAGCGTATGCTTTGCCGGGTGTCAGCACCTTGATACCGACAAAGATGCCTATCAGCAGCACGGCAGCCATTCCGGCTGTGCGAATATAGCGCCAAGGGTTAATGCGGTGCGGTGCTTGGGGGGCGCGGAACGAGGCTTTGCACTCAGGGGCATGCCGCGGTGTGAGCAGGTCGACGACTCTCTCTTCGCTCATGCTGGTCTTTTTCTCTTCTTTCATAGCAGTATATATAATAGGTGGTTAGTCAAGGTGGTGTTTGTGCAGTCCGTCGCGTAGCTTGTCGATGCCGTAGCGGTAGCGTGCCTTTACGGTGGGTAGGGGAGCGTCGAGGATAGCGGCAATATCGGCAAAGGTGCGACCTCCATGGATATGGAGGCGTATCACTTCGCTCTGCTCCGTGGGGATTTCTGATAACAGGCGATTGATGAGGCGAAACTCCTGCTCGAAACTTTCAGGGATGAACTCCTCCAACTGTAGCAGCTCCAGATTCTCTACGCTAACCTCTGGTCTCTTTTGTCTTTCGCGGAGTAGCATACCGCATTGGTTGGCCAGTGTGCGGTAGAGGTAATTGCGCATATTGTCTACTTTGGCCAAGAGGTGAGATTTGCTGCAGAGCCTCAAGAACATCTCTTGCAGTATATCATCGGCTTCGTCGGCATCGCCAATCTTGTAGCAGGCATAGCGGTGGAGGTGATGCTTCTCTTCCTCCATCAGGCAGGCCAGCTGCTCCATGTATCTTCTTTTCTGATTCATTCTTCAAGGTGTCGTTCTACCTTAATGATGCAAAGTTGGAGAAAAAGATGTATTGTTACAAACTTTTTTTGAATCGTATGTGTGCGTCACCCCTCAAATACAGCCCCTACGACGAAAACATGGGCAAAAGTTTGTGTAATAGCGGATTTTTAGCGAATTTTGTCGTTTGAAAATCGCATCAACGGCGATGCTCCGCGTAAACAAACTACTAAATATATAGATTAATGAAAAGACAATTGACAATGTTAGCTATGGCAACAGCACTATGCGTATCTTGCAACAATGGCAAGCAGGCCGAAGCTGAGGCGAAATTTGACTACACCAACGAATCATTTGCCGATATCCAGATGCTTCGTTACGAGGTGAAGGGATTCGACGAACTGACCCTCGACCAGAAGAGACTCGTGTATTACCTCCAAGAGGCTGCCCTGCAGGGGCGCGACATCCTGTTCGACCAGAACGGACGCCACAACCTCGTCATCCGCAAGATGCTGGAGACAGTATATACCGACTATCAGGGTGATAAGACAACTGAGGATTGGAAGAACTTCGTGACCTACGTGAAGCGTGTATGGTTCTCGAACGGCATACACCACCACTATAGCGCCGACAAATTTGTGCCGGGCTTCTCACCCGAATTCTTCAAGCAGGCCCTGCTCGCGGTGGATGCCGCCAAGTTGCCCTTGGCTGAGGGACAAACCGTAGAGGCCCTCTGCGATGAGGTGTTCCCCGCTATCTTTGACCCTGCAGTGATGGCCAAGCGCGTAAACCAGGCCGACGGTGAGGACCTCGTGCTGACCTCGGCAAGCTACTACTACGACGGCGTGACGCAGGCCGAGGCCGAGGCCTTCTACAACAACCTGAAGGACCCCAAGGACGAGACGCCCGTGATGTATGGTATGAACAGCCGCCTCGTGAAGGAGAACGGCAAGGTGGTGGAGAAGGTATGGCACACCGAAGGACTCTATGGCGAGTCACTCTCAAAGGTGGTATACTGGCTTGAGAAGGCGCTCACCGTGGCAGAGAACGACGAGCAGAAGGCAGTCATCGAGAAGCTCATCAAGTATTACCGCTCGGGCAGCCTGGAGGACTTTGACGACTACTGCATCGCTTGGGTGGGCGACCTCGACTCACGCATCGACTTTGTCAACGGTTTCACCGAGAGCTATGGCGACCCGCTCGGCATGAAGGCTTCGTGGGAGTCAATCGTCAACTTCAAGGACTTGGAGGCTACCAAGCGCACCGAGACCATCAGCGGCAATGCCCAGTGGTTTGAGGACAACTCGCCCGTAGACAGCCGCTTCAAGAAGGAGAAGGTGAAGGGCGTGACCGCCAAGGTTATCACCGCGGCCATCCTTGCCGGCGACCTCTATCCCTCAACAGCTATCGGCATCAACCTGCCCAACTCAAACTGGATACGTAGCGTACACGGCTCCAAATCGGTGACTATCGGTAACCTCACCGAGGCATACAACATGGCTGCATTGGGCAACGGTTTCAATGAAGAATTTGTATACAGCGATGTGGAGCGCAAGCTGCTCGAAGAGTACGATGCTCTCACCGGCGACCTCCATACCGACCTGCACGAGTGCTTGGGCCACGGCTCGGGCAAGTTGCTCCCCGGTGTAGACCCCGACGCACTGAAGGCTCACGGCTCGACTATCGAGGAGACCCGTGCCGACCTCTTCGGACTCTACTACCTGGGCGACCCCAAGATGGTGGAACTGGGACTGCTCCCCAATGCCGAGGCATACAAGGCTGAGTACTACGGACAGATGATGAATGGACTGATGACACAGCTCGTGCGCATCGAGCCGGGTGCTACCGTAGAGGAGGCCCACATGCGTAACCGTCAGCTCATTGCCCGCTGGGCCTATGAGCATGGCAAGGCCGACAACGTGATTGAACTGGTGAAGCGCGATGGCAAGACCTTCGTGAAGATCAACGACTATGAGAAGCTGCGCGGCCTCTTTGGCGAGCTGCTTGCCGAGATTCAGCGCATCAAGTCGGAGGGCGACTACGAGGCTGGCCGCCAGCTCGTGGAGCAGTATGCCGTACAGGTAGACCAAGAACTGCACAAGGAGATCCTTGCCCGCTACGAGGCACTGCATCTGGCTCCCTACAAGGGTTTCATCAACCCCGTATACACTGCCGTGACCGATGCTGAGGGCAACATCACCGATGTCACCATCTCATATGACGAGAGCTACGACGACCAGATGCTGCGCTACAGCCGCGACTATGCTACGTTGCCGTACCGTAATTAATTAGAAAAAACAAGTGAAATCTTTGTCATCCTGAGTGAAGCGAAGGATCTCGCAATGTACTGCGCGGGATTCTTCGTTTCACTCAGAATGACAAGGTTGTCCTTCCCCTATTGATATGGAGATTAACGAAGTCATCCGCGAAATAAAGTCCAAGTTCCGTCTCTTCATGAACGGCGTCATCTCGCAGAGCTTGCGAGAGAAGGGTTTGCAGTACCGTCTCATCTTCGGCATAGAGTTGCCGCGTATCAAGGAGATAGCAGCCCAGTATGAACCCAACCACGAGCTGGCGCAAGCCCTGTGGAAGGAGGATATCCGTGAGTGCAAGATACTCGCTGCCTACCTGCAGCCTGTAGAGAGTTTCTATCCCGAGATTGCCGACATCTGGATGGAACAGATTCACAATACCGAGTTGGCCGACTACGTCTGCATGGCCCTCTTCCGCCGCTTGCCCTATGCCTCGCAGAAGGCCTTCCAGTGGATGGCCTCGGAGAACCGCATGGAGGTGTACATGGGTTTCCGGCTGATGACGCATCTGTTTGCCCTGCTGGGCGCTACGATGAACGAGCGTAGCCGTGATGAGTTTATCGATCAGGCTACAGCAACCATGGAATCTGATGATCTGATTGTCAAGCAAGCTGCTCTTTCGGCCTTGGAACGCTATGCCTCTTGCGGTGAGGAACAAAGCGCGGAGGTGCAGCACTTGTTGGACGCAGGTGCTTGATACATACTAAATCTCAATAAAATGCAATAAAATGCAATAAAATATTGGCGTATATTGCATTTTCCCAATAAATTTATTTATCTTTGCTTGCTACTTTACGTGTGATATGGACAATAGCATCAAAGAAACCGTTCGTGGAACCTTTGAGCAGTATTTGCAGAACAAAGGTTTGCGCAAGACGCAGGAGCGTTTTGCCATCCTCGATGCGATCTATTCCATAGACAGTCACTTCACTATGGAGGAGCTGGCCGACATTATGGCAGCCAACAAATTTCACGTAAGTCGTGCTACCCTGTATAATACGATGGAGCTGCTCACTGATGCCCATTTGGTTGTGCGTCATAAGTTCGACAACAGTTCACAGTACGAAAAGTCATACAATATGACTACTCACTTCCACCGTATATGCATGGCATGTGGTACGGTCACTGAGGTGCGCGATGATAAGTTACGCGAGGTAATAGAGAATACGCATAGTCGCGGATTTGCCATTGCACATACCTCTTTATATATATATGGCGTGTGCTCGAGATGTGCAGCAGCTCGCCGTCGTAGAGAAAAGAAATTGAAAGAACAGAAAAAAAATACTAGTAAATCATGAAAGTAGATGTATTGTTAGGTCTCCAATGGGGCGATGAGGGAAAAGGAAAAGTAGTGGACGTACTGACTCCGCGTTATGACGTGGTGGCACGCTTTCAGGGCGGCCCGAACGCAGGTCATACATTGGAATTTGAGGGTCAGAAGTATGTGCTCCGTTCCATTCCTTCGGGTATCTTCCAAGGCGACAAGGTAAACATTATAGGCAATGGCGTAGTGCTCGATCCCGCCTTGTTCAAGGCTGAGGCCGAAGCTCTTGAGGCTTCGGGGCATCCGCTCAAGGAGCGTCTCCATATCTCCAAGAAGGCGCACCTCATCATGCCTACCCACCGTGTGCTTGATGCTGCTTACGAGGCAGCCAAGGGTGATGCCAAGGTAGGTACCACAGGTAAGGGTATCGGTCCCACCTATACCGACAAAATTAGCCGCAACGGTATTCGCGTAGGCGATATTCTTGGTGACTTTGACGCTATCTATGCCAAGGCAAAGGCACGCCACGAGGAGATTCTCAAGAGCATGAATTTCGAGTACGACATCACCGAGATTGAGAAGGAGTGGATGGCTGGTATCGAATACCTCCGCCAGTTTCCCTTGGTGGATAGCGAACACGAGATTAATGACCTGCTCAAGGCAGAAAAGAGTGTACTTTGCGAGGGTGCTCAGGGGACGATGCTTGATATCGACTTTGGCTCATATCCCTTCGTGACCTCTTCGAACACCGTTTGTGCCGGTGCTTGCTCGGGTCTCGGCGTAGCCCCCAACAAGATTGGCAATGTATATGGTATCATGAAGGCCTACTGCACTCGTGTAGGTAGCGGTCCCTTCCCCACAGAACTCTTTGATGAGACAGGCGACAAGCTCTGCACCCTCGGCCATGAGTTTGGCTCGGTTACAGGCCGTAAGCGTCGTTGCGGATGGATCGACCTCGTAGCGCTGAAGTATTCGATCATGATCAACGGTGTTACCCACCTCATCATGATGAAGAGCGACGTGCTCGACACCTTCGAGACTATCAAGGCTTGTGTGGCTTACCGCATCAACGGTGTAGAGACTGAAAACTTCCCCTATTCAATCGAAGGCGAGGTAGAGCCCATCTATGCTGAACTTCCTGGTTGGCAGTGCGACATGACCAAGATGACTTCCGAGAACGAGTTCCCCGAGGAGTTCAACAACTACATCTCATTCCTCGAAGAGGAGCTTGAGGTGCCCATCAAGATTGTGTCTGTAGGTCCCGACCGCGACCAGACGATTGAGAGATATAATGATTGAACCCTTCCCTCCCAACCTTTAGGCAACGCTCGAAAGAGCCGAAGTCGGGGAGTAGGTAAAGTGTCCTTTATGAATTAAATGTTTTAACTAATTAAATACAAGAGAAGTCCTCAAATAATCTTTCCGAGATGACGGGAAGCCCCTCCTTGGGAGGGGTTGGGGAGGCCTCCTATTAACTATGAGCCTTATCTGGATAATCTTTATTGGAATTTCCCTGCTCAGCTACATTGTGCAGGCCAACTTGAACCGCAAGTTCAAGAAGTTCTCCAAGATACCGTTGGCCAACGGCATGACAGGCCGTGACGTGGCAGAGAAGATGCTGCGCGACAATGGTATCTACGACGTGCAGGTGACCTGTGTGAGAGGTCATCTTACCGACCATTACAACCCTGCTAACCATACCGTGAACCTCAGCAGCGATGTCTACTCATCATGTAGTGTGGCTGCAGCTGCGGTAGCTGCCCACGAATGTGGGCATGCCGTACAGCACGCCACAGCCTATGGCCCGCTGAAGATGCGCTCGGTCTTGGTGCCCGTGGTATCATTCTCTTCACAGTGGGTGACATGGATATTGCTCATTGGTATTGCAGTCATCGAGCGTTTCCCTGTCGTGATGCTGGCCGGTATCGCCTTGTTTGCGCTGAGCACCCTGTTCAGCTTCATCACGCTGCCCGTGGAAATCAATGCTAGCCAGCGTGCTCTTGCTTGGCTCAGCCGCTCGGGCATCACCAACTCGTATAATCATCGTGAAGCCGAGAGTGCCCTGCGCTCTGCTGCCTATACGTATGTAATAGCAGCCCTCAGCTCACTCGCCACATTGGTATATTATATAATGATATATTTGGGACG
>CANBEE010000153.1 GCA_947367415.1 uncultured Bacteroidales bacterium | reverse complement strand
GTATATATCGTCTCTTTGTGTGCCCTCACCATCTGCGCAAATTCGGTTTCGTTCTTTTTCATCGTTTGTCTTCGCAACAATTTTTATCCGTTAGACGCAAAGGTAACGGAAAAACTACAAAAATGAGAGAAAAACATCACTTTGGCGACACTTTTCGCGAAACGAGGAAAAATCCCGACAAGAAAAATCGGGGTTAATCGGGTGGGGGAGTGCACGTTAAACCGAAAAATGGTCTCTGAGAATCGTTTCTTTTCGTTCGCCTCGCCCCTCGGTCGGGAAAATCGCAAGGATGAGGGCTTACGATTTTGGGGATTCTTACCCTTGCAACCCCTCCTTCACCATCTGCGCCTTGCTCTTACCAATGACAGCCTCTATCTCTTCGATGGGAGCTTCCTTGATGCGCTTCACACTCTTGAAGTGGGCGAGCAGGGCCTCCTTGCTCTTTGCACCGATGCCCTTGATGTTGTCGAGTGCCGAGGCGGTCTGCCGCTTGCTGCGCTTGTCGCGATGGAAGGTGATGGCAAAGCGGTGCACCTCGTCCTGTATGCGTTCGAGCAAGTGGAAGAGTGCGCTCTGCTGCTTCAGCCCGATGCTCATCGCGGGGAAGCCGAAGAGGAGTTCGGCTGTGCGGTGGCGGTCGTTCTTGGCCAAGCCGGCAATGGCGATGTGCTGCCCCAGCGTGTCTTCCACCACTTCGCGGATGACCTCCATCTGTCCCTTGCCACCGTCGGCAATGATGAGGTCGGGTAGGGGAGTGCCCTCGGCAATCATACGCGAGTAGCGGCGATACACCACCTCGCGCATCGAGGCATAGTCGTCGGGGCCCACGACGGTCTTGATATTATATTTGCGGTACTCCTTCTTGCTGGGTTTGCCCATTCGGAAGACGATGCAGGCCGCCACGGCATCGGTGCCCGAGATGTTGGAGTTGTCAAAACACTCGATGTGAACGGGCATTTTGTCGAGCTTGAGGTGCTCCTGTATCTCCTTGAGCAGGCGTGTGCTCTTCTGCTCGGGGTTGAGCTTGTCGGCCTGCTTCAGGCGGTCGAGCTTGTATTGCTTCACGTTGAGCAGCGAGAGGTCGAGCAGTTTCTTGCGGTCGCTGCGCTGCGGCACGGTGAAGGTGACGCCCTCCAGGTCGATGTCCACGGGGAAGGGTACCACAATCTCCTTCGACTGACTCTTGTAGCGCTCGCGCATCTCCACGATGCCCAGCGTGAGCAGCTCCTCGCGTGTCTCGTTCATCTTCTTCTTGTACTCGAAGGTGAAGGCCTGGTTGATGGCCCCGTTGGTGATGTGCAGGTAGTTGATGAAAGCGCTGCCGTCGTCCTCCTCGATGGAGAACACGTCCACGTTGTCGATGATGTGGCTCACCACCTCGCTCTTCTCGCGGAAGCGCTCCAGGGCATCGTACTTGCGCTTCAGCTCCATGGCCTCCTCGAAGCGCATCTCCTCGCTCAAGCGGCGCATCTCGTCCATCAGGCTACGGCTCAGCTCCTTGGTGTTGCCACGCAAGATTTCCCTGATTTCACCGATCTGTTCCATGTATTCATCGTGGCTCTGCAGTGCGATGCACGGGGCCTTGCAACGCTTGATATGATAGTCGAGGCAGGGCTTGAACTTGCCGCTGCGGATGTTCTCGGGAGTGAGCGCGAGGTTACACGTGCGCACCGTATAGAGCTGCTTGATGAGCCCGAGTATCTCGTTGAGCGTGGGGATATGGCTGTAGGGACCGAAGTACTGCGAGCCGTTGCGGATAATCTTGCGCGTCTTGAACACCTTGGGGAAATACTCGCTGGTGATGCAGATGGAGGGGTATGACTTATCGTCCTTGAGCAGCACGTTGTAGCGCGGCTTGTACTTCTTGATGAGGTTGTTCTCGAGCAGCAGTGCATCCTCCTCGCTCTTCACTACCACGTAGCGAATATCGGCGATTTGACCGACGAGAACACGCGTCTTGCCCGTCTGCTCCTTCTGGAAATACTGGCTCACACGCCGCTTCAGATTCTTTGCCTTACCCACATAGATCACCGTGCCCTCCCTGTTGAGATACTGATAGCACCCCGGCGTGTCGGGCAAGTTCTCCACAATGGACTGCAAGTAGGGATTCTTCTTTAGTGGGCTTTCAAACATAATCTAAACAGCTTATAACCCATCTTACATCCACAGTCGTTCCAAATCAAGTTGTAGGAACTCCTCTACAGGAATCCCTCCAGAGCCTACGATGATGGCGTGGCGAGGACTAAAGGGCATTTCATTTACTATAGATAATCGCAAAGGTATATCAAATTCTAAAAACCGCAAAGATAAATTCTCAAAAGCAGGTGCAAAAATTCTCAATTCTTGTCTCGAAAATTCTCAATCATATCAAAGAATAACTCCGACGGAGCAAACGAAAAAACTAAATATCCACGGATATTTAAGTTTTTGAACATGCAGATGCAACTTATTGGGTGGATAGAATAGAAGAAAAGGGCTTAGAGCAGCATATAGTTAAGCTCATATTTTTTAAAACAGAGATCTCCATAAGAACTGCGAAAAATAGACGGAGGCGTACTTCGCAGGCCTTATGGAAATTTTAGACTACTCCTTGGCAAAACCTATTGGAACGTCATACTTTCAGGAACACCTGTTGCCTATACATTACTCGCAGAATCTGGTAGATGATGACTGCATTGGCAATGGCGATGAGGGTGGGGTAGAAGTCGCCGGTGTAGGCTTTGAGGCCATACAGCAGGGAGTTAGATACACTGCTGAAGTTGACGCACGTAGCCAGCATATAGGCTGCGATGGAGTTGGTGCCGTAGACCTTGAGCCAGCGGGTATGCTTGTTCCATCCCTTGCAATCGATAAGCCAGTAGAAGAGCGCCATGAGCAGGAAACAATAGCCGCTGCTCACGAGCACCATAGAGCTGGTCCACAGCTTCTTGATGACAGGCATCTGCAGTCCCCACAGCCATCCGCCAGCCACAAGCACGGCACCGATGATGGCCAATACGCAGCACTTGCGCAGAGGAGTAGACTCGGCATCCCGTAATATATGCCCGGCAAACATGCCCGTCATCGTGGTGACCGCGAACGTGAGACTGCTGAGCACCCATGTATAGTGATACCACGAAGCAAACACCACCTGTCCGTCCGCTACGATGGCTCCATCACGGAAGCGCCCCAGTACCGTGCGGTCTACCCACTCGGCAAGGTTGCCCGTGGGAGTGTAGTTGCCGCCACCAAACTCGCCCACTTGTATCCATTCCATGCAGCCCCAGAACGCCAGCAATAGCCCCACGGCAACACCTATCTGCACACGCATCGAACAATTAAGGTAGAGTAGAGAAGCGATGAGGTAGCCTACGGCAATGGATTGTAGCGTATTGGAATAGAGGTATATCCGTTCCGGATTGAGGCCTAAGAGATTGCCTTGGCACATCATGCCCAGAATCCACAGGAGCAGCACTCGCTTGATGATGCGGCGGTAGGCCACTCCCTTATTTCCCTCACGCTTGTAGCGGGCCAGAGCAAAGGGTATCGTCACGCCCGACATGAACATGAAGAGCGGCATCACCAGGTCCCATGAGGAGAAGCCCTCCCAATCAACGTGTGTGAAGCACCACATCACGCGGTCAAACCACGGAGCATCTACGGCACCATCCAAAGCGTGCATCACCGCCTCAAGTCCCACAAGGCAAAAGAGGTCGAAGCCGCGCAGCACATCCAGCGACTCCAAGCGCTGTCGCTGCATCATATCCATTCGTTTTGGAGCATTCATGGTCATCTTCTCCTGTTTTACCGCAAAGATAGGAACAAACGAGCGAGAAATATCAAGCTTGCTTGAATATTTTTCACAGCGAGTGAAAGTATCTTCGAGGTTTACCTCAAAGATACGATTAAACGAGCGAGAAACGCCATGCTTGCTTGGATATTTTATTTTAGCGCGTTGTTACATCTCCCTTAATTCTTCACCCTACGCTTGCCTAACGGGAGTGAGAATCGTCGATCGCCATAGTTGATTGTATTTTTCCCATGGATATAGAATGTCTCCCATGGATATACCTTGCGCATCGTCTCCTTGAATGCAATGATAATCGGGTGGTTGGGATTCTCTTCCATAGACTTGTCTTTAGACCAGAACAGGTCAGCATCACAATCCTTGAACCTACCGTCAGCAGATACGGCCACATTCCTAAAGTGTACGATTACCCGCTGCGTCTCAAGCTCCGGGAATTGTTCGTACGGGAACAGCTTTATCACTTCCATTCCAGCACCATCCCTAAGGCTACACCCGTCGGTCACCTTTTTGTTGCGCCAGTACTCTTCCTTCATTACTTCCCCCTTCTCGAAGGTCATCACCAGTTCCTCGGCGTAGTTTCTATCATACGCATCGTTATTGACCCTGATACATTCTCCGCGCCCCACGGTTACAGCCTTGTTGCCATACCACTCTGCACTGATGCCATGTGCTGTATAATAGGGCATAAACAATTCTTTCAAGTCATAGGCATCGTATGTGATGTCTAGATAGGTATCCATCAGTTTATCATACACGTACACCACCACCTTCTTTAGGTAAAGCCGTCCATATACAATCTCCCAATAGCCGGTGTATCCGCTCCAGTTTGCTGTGCTCCAACTACGGTTCTTCGGTAAGAATTCATTTAGTTTTGTATATAGCTCATCGTCATAGTTCAGCGGTTTACCCAACAGAAACCATTTCTCTCCATTGATATAAATGATATCTCCCTCCTGCGCTGTGGCTTTTGCCGAGAGCGGAAGCATCAGCAAGAATGTAATTGCCATCAAGCCTTTTACTAATGAACCCTTCATCATGCATTGTTTTTTGATTATGCAGATGCAAAGTTATGTTGCACCATCCTTGAATACAAGATTTTGGGGTTACAAAAAAATTACAATATACAAAACTACGATGAAATGGTCATTTTTTGAAGTGTTATATATTGGCAAACAAATGGCTCGTTGTAGGTGATATGTCTCTGCTATCTACATTGTATCACGCTCTCATCTGCCTGAATTTGATATTCCACACCATTGACAAGCAATGTGTACGGTGCTGTTGACTCTACGCAGATAGTATCGCCTTCACGAATGAGCGTCGTAGTCACACGACCAAAGTGTAGATTGCTTATCCCATGACGAGACGTTGCATCGGTGTGCCATGTGACGCGATTGGCACTCCCATCGGCAACGATACCGATAATGTTTTCTATAAACATCGAGATGGGGATAAGTCCGCTCCATCCCACAAAGTCCGGCTTCACCATGTTAATACCCGTAGCATCGGTAGCTGGCATATACATCTCGGGAGAATATAGTTCCCAAATAGTACCTGTAGACTGATACACCTTATACATCGTCTGCAGGTTCTTTTGTGCGATGACTTCGGCCAATTTTGCGTATCCATGACGTTCAAGCCCCTTCACTGTCATGTAGGTCGTGGGTGCCCATACACCGCCACGCCAATAGCATCCGCAACGGTCATAATAGGGTTGGTTGGCTGCAAGTGAGGGTAGGGGAAGACGACGCCAAAAGAGGTTCTCATCCTGAATAGCCTCGGTCATGCGTTCCACCTGTTCGGGCGTGGCAATATCAGCAAGGATAGGCCAGAAGGTGGCGGTGGTAATCCATGGTGTACGCTCGCCTTCGGGAGTGATATCGTGATACAAGCCCGTGCTGTCGCTCCACATGTAATGATTGATGCGTTCGGCTAGCTCCTCTGCCTTCTTGGTATACATCTTGGCTTCCCTCTTATGCCCAAGGATGCGGCATATTTCGGCCAAGTTATCATAGCACATCTTGATTTGCGATGACATATCTACCCATCCCATCGGACTTGTTGAGGAGTGGATGTCTCCGTCTGGCGATGGGCGCCCCATATCGCGAGGCGTATTGTCCATGCCACTGGCCTGCCCGTTCGACCAATACAACTGATGCTCCGTTCCCTCGGCTCTACGATGCTTCTCTACCCATTCGACATACTTCTTGATGGGAGGCAACACACGTGCTAACCGGGCCGTATCACCCGAGAACTTGAAATACTCCATCTCTGCCCAGCTGAACAGGGGCGGATTGATGGTGCGTGCATAGTTATCGCCCAATCCCCAGTGGTGGTCGGCACCATCAGCCTCGTTGATGACACGGCATATCATGCCATCCTCGTGCTGACGAGCGTAGAAGTTATCGTGCGACTCGATGAAGGGAAACACATGAAAGGCATATCTCCCAAACATGGCCATGAAGTGCGTGTCCCACTGAAACACCTGCGGAGACAAACCCTCGTCAATCCAGTTGGCCACAAGTGGTGAACCCTCAGGTGGAGACTGCAAATTAGAAAAAGCAATCTCCCATGCCTTCCAATACAGATCCACCCACTCGGGATTCTCGTCCCAAATAGGGGAGGGGAGCGCCTCCCTTACCTCCTCAAAAGAAGGAAGTTCGCTCGGCGTATACACTTTCTTATCGAAATACATACCACGCTGTTCGTCTGATACAGCATAGGCATCAGTACAGGTGAGCAATAGCGCGAAGAACGGCAGATAAAGATGTTCCATATACATTTATCTTATCCAATGTGTGTTAAGGTTACAAATATACTACTTTATTGGATGCTAGCAAACCGATAGGGGGGGGGGATTATGTGTGAC
>CANBEE010000152.1 GCA_947367415.1 uncultured Bacteroidales bacterium | reverse complement strand
GTGCAGTACTATCCCCAGTACAACAGCACCGTACTCAAGCCCCATCCCCTGTTCCTTGCATTCATCAAGGCAGCGATTGAGGGCAAATGACAATTGACAATTCACAATTGACAAATAAAAGGAAACAAGTAGGTGCAGACGCTGTCTGCGCTTACTATTAGTAATAATAAGATAATAGAAAGCAACCAAGAAAGAATGAACAACAACAAAAGTACAATTATCGGTTGGGTACTGATATTTGCCGTGATGGTAGGTTTCATCTACCTCAACCAACCCTCTGAGGAGCAACTTGCCGAGCAGGCACGCATGAGAGCCATGCAAGACTCTATCGCAACCGTTGAAGCACAGAAGCAGCTCGACGAGTCGATGGCCGAAGCACACTACAACCAAACCCTGCTGCAGGACAGCACTTCTACCCTCTTCCTTGCCGCACAAGGCGAAGAGCAGAACTTCACATTGGAGAACGAGCTGGTGCGCCTCACCTTCTCAAACCGTGGTGCACGCGTCACCTCGGCCATACTCAAGGAGTACACCAATCAAGAGGATCTTCCTTTAGAGCTGTTCAACCAAGACGACGAGAGTCTCAGCTTCATGCTCGACGGCAAGAACGAGAATATCGTCACCTCAAAGCTCTACTTCCAGCCCATCGAGGTATCTGACAGCACCCTCGTGTTCCGCCTCCCCACCAACGGAGCCGGCTACATCGACTTCAGCTACCGCCTGCTCCCCGAGAGCTATATGCTCAACCTCAGCGTGCAGGCTCATGGCATGCAGAACTTCTTCCCCTCATCCATGAAGACGATGAACGTGGATTGGGAACAACGCGTACGTCAGCAGGAGAAGGGCTACACCTTCGAGCAGCGCTACGCCACCCTCACCTATAAGATCAATGGCAAGGGCACCGACCATCTGAACGAGATGAAGGCCGAGACCGAAGAACTGGCCAACCTCGACTGGATTGCCTTCAAGGACCAATTCTTCTCTTGCATCTTCATCGCCGACCAGGAGTTCAAGAGTGCCGAGGTAAGCTCATCGCCCATCAATGAGGGCAGTGGCTACCTCAAGAACATGACAGCTGAGACTACCGTATTCTTCGACCCCTCAGGCGAGAAAGCCTCAGACTTCCAGTTCTACTACGGCCCCAACCAGTTCCAGACACTCAAGGAGAGCAGCCGCCTCTCTACCAGCGACAAGGACCTCGACCTCGACAAGCTCATCTACTTCGGATGGCCTATCGTGCGCTGGGTCAACCGCTTCTTCGTGGTGTACCTCTTCGATTGGCTCAATTCATGGGGTATGAACATGGGTATCGTGCTCCTCTTGCTCACACTCATCGTGAAGGCTATCGTATTCCCCTTCACCTACAAGCAGTACCTCTCTACTGCCAAGATGCGTGCGCTCAAGCCCTATATCGACAAGATCAATGACAAGTATCCCAACCCCGAGGATGCCCTGCAGAAGCAGCAAGAAACCATGCAGCTCTACAGCAAGTATGGCGTGAGCCCCATGAGCGGATGCTTGCCCACCTTGATACAGATGCCTGTGTGGATGGCTCTCTTCTTCTTCGTGCCTAATGCCATCGAGCTGCGCGGACAGAAGTTCCTCTGGGCCAACGACCTCTCAGCATACGACGACCTGTTGCACTGGAACTTCGACCTTCCCTTGCTTGGCGACCACATCTCACTCTTCTGCCTCCTCTTCAGTGTGGTGAACATCCTCAACACCCTCTACACGATGAAGCAGCAGCCCGCAGGTGGTGATCCCCAGCAGCAGAAGATGATGAAGTGGATGATGCTCTTGATGCCCGTCATCTTCATCTTCGCGCTGAACAACTATTCGGCAGGTCTTAACTACTACTACTTCATCTCTACCCTCTCGTCTATCATCATCATGTTTGTGCTTCGCCAAACCATCGACGAGAAGAAGCTCCTCGTACAGCTTGAGGCCAACTACGCCAAGAACCAGCAGAAGCCCGTCAAGAAGAGCAGCATGATGGCTCGCCTTGAGGCTATGCAGAAGGAGCTGGAGGAGCAACAAAAGCTGCAACAACAGCAGCAGAAGAAGAAATAGGCTTCCGAAGGTCTATAATGACTCCATAGTTTCATCCGGTTCCTGAGCAATCAAGGAGCCGGATATTTTTTCTACCATACAGATGACACATTCTACCACCTATTAGTAATATTTATGCAAATTTATTGTTACCTTTACGGCAGATTCTAAACACGTAACCATGAAATGCGAACTTTGCACCTACTCCCTTGAAGCTTGCCATATTGTAGCACGTCTGGGAATCGACCGTGTTGAGCTGTGCGCCTCACCAGCAGATGGTGGCACCACCCCTTCAATAGCCTCCATCGAGCGTGCTTCAGCCATCAGCGGCATAGATGTCAGTGTCATGATTCGTCCACGCGGAGGCGACTTCCTCTATACTGATGAGGAATTCCACACCATGTTTGACGACATAGCCCATGCACGACAGGCTGGTGCCACAGGCGTTGTTTTCGGCATACTCACACCCGACGGACACGTTGACACAGCACGCACACGCCGCCTCGTAGAGGCTGCCGAGGGCATGGAGACAACTTTTCATCGTGCCGTTGACATGACGGCAGACTATCTGCAGGCGGTAGAAGACATCATCAGTACAGGCTGCACCCGTATCCTCACTTCAGGCGGCTACGATAAAGCATCGGAGGGTATCAGCAATATCACCCATGCAGTAAGCCTTGCCGCTGGCCGTATTGAAATCATGGCGGGCAGCGGAATCAACTCCAGCAATGCCCTACGACTCGCTTCTACAGGTGTCGACGCTCTGCATTTTAGTGCGAAACGAACTATCCCCAGCGGCATGACGTACCGTAATCCTCGCATCTCGATGGGAGGCACGGAGGCTGTTGACGAGTTTGCCCTGCGCACAGTCGACGAAGAAGAAGTAAGAAAGATACTCAGAGTCGTAAGAGAACAAGCCCGATGAACACATCACACACCGATTAAACATAAAATCCAAACACATGAAAAAGAACCTCATCCTCGCAGTCATCCTCATTGCAATGACAGTAGCAGTATTCATTGCAACAACCCAACTAAATGCCGCTTCATCCTCCGACCCCAGACTCACCGAAGCCATAGCTTTATCTTCACGTCCCGGAGCTCTAAAGAAGCTACTAAAACAGACCGACAAGAAATACCGCGACGAACTCTCCTACCTCCTCATCAATATGCCCGCAGCAGATCGCGACACGATGTCGCTCGAGCTCCTCATGGAGAACGTCACTTATGCACACCTCGCTCGCGAACGTTTCCCTTGGGCGAAATCCATACCTACCGAGCTATACCTTAGCGATGTGCTCCCCTATCACGTCGTGGATGAGGTTCGCGATGCATGGCGCAAAGAGCTGTATGAGCTGTTCGCCCCCATTGTAGACACTTGCAAAACCATAGAAGAGGCGCACCACGCAGTGAACCTGCTAATCCCCGAGCTCACAGGCGTACATTATAATACACTGCGCGAAAAGACCAATCAGAGTCCCCGCGAATCGATGCGCCAAGGCATGGCCTCATGCACCGGCCTCGCCATCCTCCTCGCCGATGCCCTACGTGCCGTAGGCATCCCTGCCCGCTTTGCCGGCACGGCCTCATGGCACGACAATCGTGGCAACCACAGCTGGACAGAAGTGTGGTTCGATGGGAAATGGCGCGTAACCGAGTACTACCTTCCCTCACAGCTCGACCACCTATGGTTCATGGCCGATGCATCCAAGGCCCGTCCCGAGGACAGGAGATATGCCATCTATGCCACCCGCTTCGGCGAAGCGCCGGATTGGTTCCCCATGGTATGGTGTGGCGATGACAGCACAGCCATCGAAGACCTACCCCATACAATAGGTGCCAAGAATGTCACCAATCGCTACATCGCCCTGCATCAAGAGCAGCAAGCCCGACACACCGAGGCCGGCACCCACACACTGCTACGCATAGCAGGCTATGCCCACCACGGTGCAACCCAGCAGTCGGGCGATCGCGTAGCCATGGGAGTTGATGTATTCCGCGGAACCGAACAGATGGGCGGTGGCCTCACCGCAGGTCCCCACCGCGACATGAACGATTTCCTCACCTTGCTCTTGCCCAAGAATACAGAATACGAACTCCGCTACAACAACGCGCAGGGAGAGCTACAGAAAGTTAAAGTCAGCCTATCCGACACCCCCCTCACTGTATCAATATTCCAAGAGTAGCTTTTTCCACAAGCCTAATAGATATTACTTTCAGGCTTACTGAATAATTATTTTAGGCTCAAGAAACGCTTGTCTCAGGCTATTTTTTTATGACATAGGCAGGAAATCACTCACATATATGGCGAAGTGGAAAAATCAAACACTTCTAAGAGTTTGTAACAAAAACTAACAGCCCTTTCTGAAAAAAGGGAAGTGTGTTCTTCAGAAAACGAACAGCCCATTGCCGAAAAAGGGCTGTTCGTTTTTTTTATTTATAGGACAGGATTTCTACAAATTGCAGGGCTATATTCAAAATGTCAGAGCCGTCCGCCAGAAAAAATTTCTTTGTCCAATTCCAAAAATGCATGTGTACAATTCCAAAACCGTCTTTTTCAGTCTACCGAAATCTGACGTTTCGCTACTGATGTTAGCGATTAGCTGACATTATGTTACAGCCAGCAACCTACCGACACCCCACAATAGGGATATCGATCGATAAGCCGCATATCTTCAACACATTACAAGCCGCATAAGCTATAATCCAACTATCTAAAGCGTTCTTTCAAGTAGGCCTCAATGTTATCTACTCAGATCATCGACGTGAGCCAGAACGTGATGAGCTGTTGCTGGAGCTGCGTGAAGAACTGCTGCTACTGCTGCGTGAGCTGCTGCTACTCTTTGAAGAGGAACTGCTACGGCTGCTTGAGACAGAGCTGCTTGATGAGCTACTGCTGGAGCTGCTACGGCGTGAGCTGGATGACACCGAACTACTCTTTGACGAAGAGCTGCTACGAGCACTTGAAGCTGAGCTGCTGCTCGATTTTGTACTGCTACTACGACGAGTGGTATTTCCTGATACTCCTGTACCGCGCGAAGCATTATCACGTCTGCTAGTTGAAACAGAGGAGCCACTGGTTGCATTGGTACGGCGGTTCCCACCATTCGACACGCTGGATCGATTACTCTTGGTAGAAGTGGACGTTGCAGTCTTACTGCGAGATGAAGTTGTACGAGAAGGCGTATCTGAAGTTACAGCCGTACGACGATTCTCCTCAGAATTAACTTCTACAAGACGGCTATGCTCATCACGAGAGGGTACATTCACGTAGCCAGCCTTAAGGCTATTACGACTCTTCTCATAATTCTTCGCATTGCTCCAGGGACGACTACCTATAATATCATATTTATGCTTTCCTCTGCAGTGCCAGCCATCGTAGTGATGGTGGTCATAGCCACCGCCCCAGAGTCTGAATGCACCGTGATACAATGCATGGTGATATAAGCCGGCATAGTAGCTATGGACGAAATGGATACGATAATGGGCGCCGGCATACGTATGGTAGCAAACAGGAGCATTAAAGTAATAATAATTACGATCGGCATAGCGGTCATAGATGCGTAGCCCCCAGGTGTTACCTACCATATAAAGAGGACGGTAGAAGTAATCACGATTGACAAAACGTCGGTATTGACGATTACGCATCACATACATAAGGTCTTCGTTGCGCACGTCGAGCAGATAATAGTAATAGTCGATGGCATCGTCATAGCCATACACTACATCGTCAATCACTTCATTCACTTGGTAGAGGAAGTCAAAGTTTATCTCGTACACATCCTCGTACTGACGATTGCTGAGTCCGAGTTCATATCCCATACGGTCGGTAAGGAAGCGTGCCTCACGACGTATTTCGGTCATACTCATCGCCGCATAACTTTGAGCACTGATAGCTGCCAAGGCTATCGTCATAATGGTTAATCTCATCGCTTTCATAACTGTCTTTTCTTTTGCGGTTAGTATTCACGTTTCTTTTATCTGCTGCGAAGATACTAGGTTTTTTTTACCTACGCCAATGTTTTCTCCTAAATATAAAAAGGAAAAATCCCCAACAGCGAGGACTTTTCCTTTTCTTAATCCTATATAACCAAGGGAAAGAACGTCCCTTGCACTCCGTTTACTTATCGGAGAACTCCTTGATGCGCTGCTCGTCTTCGAGCTTGCATATTAGAAGCTGATCGTTATTCTCTGCAACGATGTATCCGTTGAGTCCGATGATTACCACCTTTTTCTCCTGAGTGGTATGCACTACACATCCACGGCTTTCATAGAGAGTGATATCTGAACCAATAGCTACATTATCCGAGAGGTCCTTCTCCATCTGCACATGCAATGAGCCCCAGGTACCAAGATCACTCCAACCAAAATCGGCCGGAAAAACATAGATTTCATCAGACTTCTCCAATATAGCATAATCCACAGAGATATTAGGACAATCAGGGAAATGGGCATTTATCTCCTGTTGCTCATTCTCTGTATAATAATGAGGTATCAGGGAAGTAAATATCTCCGCAATTTCAGGCTGATACACACGGAACGCATTTATTATGGTATTGACATTCCAAATAAAGATACCTGCATTCCAGAAATAATTATTATGGCGGAT
>CANBEE010000151.1 GCA_947367415.1 uncultured Bacteroidales bacterium | reverse complement strand
CTTTTCAAGCCGAATACGGCATACGAGATGACGTCGAGTCTCGTGGGCTCGGAGATGTGTATAAGAGACAGGCAGAACGCCGAGTTCCTGGCCGAGTACATCAAGGAAAAGACACATCTGGAACTACAGCCCACCACAGCCACCGCAGCAAAGGCAATCACACTATCTCTAGGCAACGTCAGCGACAACCCCGAAGGCTATCGTCTGACGGTAAGCAACAATGGAGTAGACATCACAGGTGCGACTCCTGCAGGTGTATTCTATGGAGTACAAGCTCTGCGCAAGTCACTGCCCATCACCCAAGGAGGCAAGGCACAGTTACCCGCTGTTGAAATCAACGACTATCCCCGATTCAGCTATCGTGGTGCCCACCTCGACGTCTCACGCCACTTCTTCACAGTAGATTCCATCAAGCGTTTCATCGACATTTTGGCCCTACACAACATCAACCGCTTCCATTGGCACATCACAGACGACCAAGGATGGCGTATTGAAATAAAGAAATACCCCAAGCTCTCAACCATTGCAGCGGAGCGCGACGAAACCGTTATCGGCCGCAATAGCGGCAAGTATGACGGAAAGCACTACGGTCCATTCCAATACACACAGGACGACTGCCGAGAGATCGTCGCTTATGCAGCCAAGCGCCACATCACCGTTATTCCCGAGATAGACCTCCCCGGCCATATGCAGGCAGCATTGGCCGCCTACCCCGAATTTGGCTGCACAGGTGGCCCTTACGAAGTATGGAAAATGTGGGGAGTATCCGAGAACGTACTTTGCGCCGGTAACGATGCCACACTCAAGTTCATCGAAGACGTGTTAACTGAAATAGTAGAAGTGTTCCCTTCAGAGTACATCCATGTTGGTGGTGACGAATGCCCCAAGACAGAGTGGGAAAAATGTCCCAAGTGCCAAGCACGCATCAAAGCACTCGGCCTCAAGGATGACGACAAGCACAGCGCCGAAATGTACCTCCAAAGCTTCGTCATATCACATGCCGAAAAGTTCCTCAACAGCAAGGGACGCAAAATCATCGGTTGGGATGAGATTCTCGAAGGCGAATTGGCACCCTCAGCAACAGTACATTCATGGCGTGGAATCTCGGGCGGACTGGAAGCAGCCAAGAAAGGACACGATTGCATCATGTCGCCCAACACATTCATGTACTTCGACTACTATCAAACCAAGCATACCGAAGACGAGCCCCTAGCCATTGGCGGATACGTCCCCGTAGAGACTGTATACAACTACGAGCCCATGCACCCCTCATTGACTCCCGAGCAGCAGAAGCACATTATCGGTGTACAGGCAAACCTCTGGACCGAATACATCCCCCACTTCACCCATGTTGAATACATGGAGCTCCCCCGCATGGCAGCTCTTTGCGAAGTGCAATGGTGTGCCCCAGAGGATAAGGATTACGACGATTTCAAGCAGCGTATCATCCCATTGGTTGAGCTCTACGACATCAAGGGATACAACTACGCCAAGCATATCTTCGACGTAAATGCCATATTCACCACCGACACTATCAAGAACACAGTGGTAGCCACACTGAACACTATCGACGGTCGCCCCATCTACTACACCACAGACGGAAGCGAGCCCACCGAAGCATCAGCCCAATACAAGAAGCCTATAGAAATCACCAGCAACTGCACGCTCAAGGCTAAAGGCATCGGCAAACGTGGTGCCACACGCCTTTTCAGCGAGGACATCACCTTCAACAAGGCAACAGGCAAGCCAGTCACATTCCTGCAACCCTCCCACAGGACCTACAGCTACGACGGGCCACTCACACTCACCGACGGACTGAAGGGCAACCACAACTACCGCACGGGACGCTGGATAGGCTTTGCAGGCAATGATTTCGAAGCAGTGATTGACCTGCAGAAACCCGAAGAAATCAGCCAGGTATCCTTCAGCACCTGCGTTGAGAAGGGCGACTGGGTCTTTGATGCACGAGGCATCACCATCTCCACCTCTATGGATGGCAAGCAATACTCCGAGGTCTTCAGCGAGCAATATCCTGCCATGACCGAGAAGAACCCCAATCAGATTTATCACCACGAGCTTAACTTCCCCACTGCCAAGGCTCGTTACGTAAAGATCAAGGCTCTTGTAGAGCACAGCATGCCCGAATGGCACGGTGCCAAAGGCTACGGAGCATTCCTCTTCATAGACGAAATAGCCATCAACTAAACTAATAGTTATTGCTACTAGGGTGTGTCATTGGCACACCCTTTTTTATAGTCTCATCGTCACAAGACGCGACACCAAGGCCACACAAAAGAATTAACGCCTTGTCTTTTTCAAAAAAAGAGCAAGGCGTTTGAAATATATCCGACAGCTGTTTTGGGAAAAAGCCTACCAGCCTACTCTATCCCATCCGGCAGCAGTATACCACGCAGTGGAGCGGAATTTGGTGTTCAAGCTTTCATAGACAGAGCTGCTTTGCGGCACATAGCATGACACACCGCCAAAGAGTTCCAAGTCAACATACTGCATACGGGCATCATTGGAATACCACCATTCGGTAGAGCGTGCATAGGGGACGGCTCTATCGAAAGCATGCTTCCAGCGTGCATAGTCGGCCCCATCAGTAATCAAGCGCAGCATGTAGCCATTCATATCATAGTACTCGGGACGCGACTTGCTTGTCAGAGGATAATAGCGCTGGATATTGTCGAGTTCAAGAGAAGCGTCTTGTGATACGTACTTCACGACCATCTCGGCTGTCACTGTCGCCAAGTCGTCGAGGCAATTGCAGTCTATTGCCGACAAAGACACTCCATACCTTTCAGAGCCATAGCCAAAGACGCTCATCACGCTATCGTTATATACTCTGTAATACGCATCAATGACCGATTCGGCCTGGAAGGGCACACTGAAAAGGGGCTTCATTATGCGGTCGTATGGTGCACCCGGGTTAGGAATCTCAGCCGGTGATGCAATGACACAGCGTGCTACATTGCGTAACTCATAAGCCACCTCGACAGCTTGCATAAAACATGCGTCGAACATGATAAACTCAAAACGAGGGAAGCCGGACAGGACCTCTGCCACAGCATCAAGGTCCATCTTGGTACCGCTGTTTATATAACTGTTACGCTCGTTGTCGATGCAGATGCTGCGCTGTATGGGAGCCTTGGCTGGTAGCCATGCATCGCCATGCGACCAGAATATCAGACCGTAGCTCGCCGAGGGACTATTCTCGCTCACCCACTCCATTACCAGGCGCAAGGTCTCCGTATCGCCAGAGTTATGCTCTACCTCATACTGATGGAGCACCTTGCTCGTTGCAGCATCCCCTACACGCTCTATTGACATGATACGGGGTTTGTCGGTATCGTCGAGATAGACCAACATCCGGCTATTCTTGGGTATATCACCCACCGACAACAACATTTCGTCGATGTCCTGCTCATGAAACTCACCGTATGAGAGGCTGTTCTCTGCAGCCATGTACACCAGTACCGTACGGTCGTAGTTCTTCTTCTCCGGCCCATCTTCTGGGCAAAACCAATTACACGATGTTATACTCAAGAGCATTAACATCGTGTAAGCGTATCCAACTATGGAAAATAATTTCCTCATGTTCTATCACTCTTTACGAAACACGAATTCCTCTTTTGCAATCTGCTTGAGCACTTTGTCTTTGTCCGCCATGTACTTCTTGCGCATTTTAGCGTAGAGCTTATCGAGCTTCTTCTTGTTGTCAGAATATATCACGGCACACGTCTGATTATTCTCAGCAAGCGTACCTTCAAGAAAGACCTTCAGCTGCAAGGAATAGGAAGAGTAGTTCTGCAACGAACCGTCGCCATTGATTATCATGCTGTCGAGCGACTGCACATCGGTCATGTATACCAACGAGTCATTGAAATCAATGGACACGCCATACATATATACGCGCACAACTTCGGGCTCCTTCTCCTTCTTGTCTCTTTTCGGAGCTGCAAAGGATGAGAGCAGAACTATGCCCAACAAACCGATGAAGAACACTTTACACTTATTCATACGCGTGCTTGCTTTACCATGAATGCATCCGTTATCCTAGATAGGATTTCAAAAGCTTGCTACGAGAGTTCTGACGAAGACGGCGGATAGCCTTTTCCTTGATCTGGCGTACGCGCTCGCGAGTAAGGCCAAACTTGTCGCCAATCTCCTCAAGGGTCATCTCCTGAGTGCCAATACCGAAGAACATCTGCAGGATCTCCTTCTCACGATCAGTAAGCGTAGACAGTGCGCGGTCAATCTCGGTCGAAAGCGATTCGTTCACCAATGAGCGGTCGGCCATTGGAGAGTCGTCATTGACAAGCACATCCAGCAAGCTGTTGTCCTCACCGTCCACGAAGGGAGCATCCACAGAGATATGACGGCCCGACACCTTCAGCGTATCGGCAATCTTGTCTACCGGTATATCCAATTCGTCGGCAAGCTCCTCTGCAGAGGGACGACGCTCGTTTTCCTGCTCAAACTTAGAGAAAGCCTTGCTGATTTTATTCAGCGAACCTACCTGATTGAGAGGAAGGCGCACGATACGGGCCTGCTCGGCCAATGCCTGAAGGATTGACTGGCGAATCCACCACACAGCATAACTGATAAACTTAAAACCACGAGTCTCATCGAACTTCTCTGCCGCCTTGATAAGTCCCAAGTTTCCCTCATTGATAAGGTCAGGAAGGCTCAATCCCTGATTCTGATACTGCTTAGCAACAGATACCACGAAGCGCAGGTTGGCACGTGTAAGTTTCTCCAAAGCAACGCGGTCACCTTTACGGATACGCTGCGCCAGTTCCACCTCCTCTTCTACCGTAATCAACTCTTCACGACCAATCTCTTGAAGGTATTTATCCAACGATGCGCTCTCGCGGTTGGTAATACTCTTTGTAATTTTAAGCTGTCTCATCGAAAAAAATACGTATTTCAGTCAATAAACCAAATTAGTTGCAAAATTAGTGCATTTTTCCGAATAAACGAAAACAAAGCGCATTAATTTGCCTCATCAGAACAATCTTTTCGCTATACAAGTATCCGGCCATTCCTCTTTTTTAGGAGAAACGGCCGGATATTTATAGATTATTACCTATATCATTGACTTACTCGCCATCAGAGAGGTCAACGGCATAGTTGGCTCTGCGGCCCGACATATAATATCCCGAGATAAAGAGTGCACGCTCAGGCGATTGGTTGGCAGCCTTCAGCACCTTTGCCAAGTCCTCCTCGGTGGCAATCTTGGCACCATTGACCTTGAGAATCACAAAGCCTTTCTTGATACCGGCCTCAGCAAACTTGCCCTTATCCACGCCAGTCACTTGCAAGCCATAGCTCACCCCGAGATGACGCTTCACATCATCGTCGATGGGTTGGAAGGCAGCACCCAGCATATCCAGGTCAAACTTCTTCACCACCTGTGTATTGCCCTGCACATTCTTCAGCGTAACGTCAAAGGTCTTCTCCTTCTTACCACGCATCACGGTAACCTCCACCTCATCTCCGGGACGGTGCTTGGCAATATTCTCCTGCAGCTCGGCCATATTGTGTACCTTCTTGCCGGCAATCTTCACAATCACGTCGCCCGACTCGATACCAGCAGCCTTAGCGCCACTGCCATCGGAAACCTCTTCTACGTACACACCCTCAACAGTGCCCAGATCCTTGTCCTTCGTTCGCTCGTCGCCCAAGTCGTATCCGCTAATACCAAGGATTGCACGCTGCACGGCACCAAACTCCTTCAAGTCGTCCACCACCTTGGTCATGATGCTTGTAGGAATGGCAAAGCCATATCCAGCATAAGCGCCCGTGGGAGAAGACAACACAGCATTGATACCCACCAGCTCGCCACGAGCATTCACCAATGCGCCACCACTGTTACCTTGGTTGATGGCCGCATCCGTCTGGATAAACGACTCTATACCACCATTATATACACCCAGTGTACGGGCCTTGGCGCTCACGATACCTGCAGTCACCGTAGAGGTCAGGTTGAAGGGGTTGCCCACTGCCAATACCCATTCGCCCACCTTCAAATCATCAGAGTCGCCAATAGGGATGATAGGGAAATCATCTCCCTCGATCTTCACCAATGCCAAGTCGGTATTGGGGTCGGCACCAATAAGCTTACCCTTGAACTCACGGTTATCATTGAGCTTCACATCAATCTCGTCGGCACCCTCGATAACGTGATTGTTGGTCACGATATAGCCATCCTTAGAGATGATAACTCCCGAGCCGAAGCCCACGCGAGGCTGAGTCCGTATCTGTTGCTGACGTCCCGTACCATCTCCAAAGAAGAAGTCAAAGAGGTCAGGCATCTGTGTCACGGTCTGCGTCTTTCCCAGCTGTGTTGATTTGATATGCACTACCGCATGTATAGAGTTCTCGGCCGCACCCGTGAGGTCCACCGGCTGTGAATTCTTGGTTTCGCCAAAGATAGCTGTCGGCATAGCAAAGCTACCATCCTGCTGCACGGTCACCACCGTGCTGTTGTCGGCATTTTTCTCCATCAACGTATAAGTAGTGACACCTGCCACAAAAGCACTTCCAAGCATGAGCGCCGAATAGCCAAAGATTTTCTTAATTGTCGATTTCATAACTTACTTTATCATTTAGGTTAATTTGAATAGTCGTTTAACTTTACAAGTGTTTAACTTGTGAGTGCAAATATAATAGCTTTTTCC
>CANBEE010000150.1 GCA_947367415.1 uncultured Bacteroidales bacterium | reverse complement strand
ATAATATCAGATTACACAGTCAGGCAATCTAGGAATTCACCAACATTAAAAACAAAAACCTTGTTAATCGCTCACTTACCACTCAAAGAATGGGAATCTGATAGAACTGTCTGTTGATTTTCGAGTCTCATTGCTTGCAATGGACCATCACTTATGATATAGTGTACGACATAGCTTGGCAGCCCTTGGTAAGAATTTCCAATAGATGCTCAACATCTTGTTGTATGTAGCGGTAAGTAGGTGCATCTTCATAGTCGGTGTTCTTGCGCAACACGGCCTCTATGGTCTGCAGACTGCGGTGGTAGGCCGTTAGCTCATTGCGGTACTGTTGGTCGTGACAAGCGAGGTACTTGATTTCGGCCTCGCGTTCGCGACGTAAACGCACACACACGGGAGAAAGCAGCTTCAGCACTACATTTTCCTTGAGATGATGACCTTGTATGTACAAATAGGTGTTATCTGGCGTGACACCAAGCTTCTCCAACTCGGGATTCATTGCCTCCAGTTCAACCGATGCATCGGGATAGCGGCGTGTAAGCCATGCCAACTTTTTCTGAACACGCACACGCAACAGCTCTAGCGCTTCTTCCGGGTGAGGCACGCTGATGGGGTCGAGCCGTACCACACGACAAAAGTCCTGCATGGAGAACACAGAGAGTTCGCGACGACGATAGAACCATATGTTCCACACAAAAAGCGGATAGATAATTTGCGAATAGAGACGGAAGAAGGCGGGGAAATCTATCAGTGGCTTGTCATTAAGGGTACTCTGCACACACACGCCGTGTAGGCTCTCGGCATAGCACTGATAGTTCTCAATAGCGTAGGCATAGGTGTGCAACACGTAGGGACTGCGTATGATATGGCGCGAAGTGCCAGTCCTGCCCTGCAGCAGATAGTCGTAGTCGCTGTCGACACAGGCTATCATGTGGCAGCCGAGTCCCTGACCGAGGTCGTTCATCATGGCCACCTTCTTCCCCTTGGCCAGCGACGTGTTTGACGGCAACATCACCTGGAAGTAATATTTATCAGTGTTATACTGGCTCAGCAGATGGCTCCAGAAGGATACATCATCGTAGCTCTCCACGTAGGCCACAATACGCTTGCGTGCCGTTTTAGGCCGCAGGCTATTGGCTGCAGCAACGTAGAGTGAATTTATGTTTTCTACCAGTTTCTTGGCCACGATTCGAGTAATGTATTATGCTCTCGGAGTTCTCAGAATCTCTGAGCGCTCGGAAAATTCTTCAAAATCAAACAACTGTAATGTCAGTCACCTCAGTCACCGCATCAATCCAGCCTCCCATAACCATGGCAGGAGAGTGTGTGGTGAGGATGAGTTGGGCGTACGGATTCATCTCGCGAATAATCTCGATAATTCGCTGCTGCCACTCAATATGCAGCGACACCTCGGGTTCGTCCATCAGCAATACACAGGGTTGCTTGTCCTGTACGAGCACCGTGAGCAAAATAACGAGTAGCTGCTTCTCACCGCTTGACAGTTTATAGGGAAGCAGTTCGTCACCATCCTGCTCAAACATGATCTCGTTCTTGCTTCGTATGATTTTCTTACCCGTATCTGCAAACAGTTCATCGGCAAGGTCCTGGAAACGGCGCTTGGGGTACGATACCTCGGCAGCCTTCAGCTGACCATCGGGGTCGCCTGAAGAGAGCAGTTCAATGATGCGGTTGCCGATGTTGACCTGATAATCAAGGTAGCGGCGCTGCAGCTGATAGAGCTGCCAATCGAGCTCAGTCTTCACATTCTTGTCGGCCATCTTCTCGGCTAGGTTGCTATGGAAGAGGGGGCGGTCGAAGCTGCGTATCACATCAAACCCTATCATCGTGGCATCGGCAGGAAAGAAGTTTATCTTCACTTCCTTCACATCCTTAGCCACATCATCCTGATTAGCGAGAAATGCGAGTTCCGAGGCCATTTTGTTGAGTATAGTCGACTTGCCTATACCATTCACACCACTCAGAATATTTACATCGCGCCGCAGCTCCCAAACGATGTGTTTGCGGCCCCACAAAGCCTCAATCTCGATACGGCTGATATACTCGGCGGGTATTGACTGTTGCTGGTTGTTCATTGCTCCGTTAGATATTGTTTTTCGCAAATGTAACAATTAATTTAATATGAATAAGCGTTTGTCAATTAAAATTTGTATCTTCGCACGATATTTATACATGTACAAACATTTTTAATCCAATATTAACAAAACACTATCGTTTATGAAAAAAACACTTCTGACTATCTTGGCAGGCCTCATGCTGGCATCGGTATCGGTGCTATACACAGGCTGTCAGTCGAAGCCCGGCACCTTTGAAATTGGTGACGGAAAGTTTCTCCTCAACGGCGACAGCTTCACCGTGAAGGCCGCCGAAGTACACTACCCCCGCATCCCCCGCGAATACTGGGAGCACCGCATCGAGATGTGCAAGGCACTGGGTATGAACTCCATCTGTATCTACATCTTCTGGAACATCCACGAGCAGCAGGAGGGTGTATACGACTTTACAGGCAACAACGACATCCGCGCATTCTGTAAGCTGGCTCAGAAGCATGGCATGTATGTCATCGTACGCCCCGGCCCCTATGTATGTGCCGAGTGGGAAATGGGCGGTCTGCCCTGGTGGCTGCTGAAGAAGAAGGACATCCGCTTGCGCGAGCAAGACCCCTACTTCATGGAGCGCGTACGCCTCTTCGAACTTGAGGTGGGCAAGCAGCTTGCCGACCTTCAGATCACCCGTGGCGGCAACATCATCATGGTACAGGTAGAGAACGAGTACGGCTCATACGGCAAGGACAAGGAGTATGTATCGGCCGTTCGCGACATGGTACGCGAAGCAGGCTTCACCGATGTGCCTCTGTTCCAGTGCGACTGGGCATCAAACTTCGAGCTCAACGCCCTCGACGACTTGGTATGGACAATGAACTTCGGTACCGGTGCCAACATCGACAACCAGTTCCGCCGCTTGAAGGAGCTGCGCCCCAACACCCCGCTCATGTGCTCTGAGTTCTGGAGCGGATGGTTCGACAACTGGGGCCGTCAGCACGAGACCCGCGACGCCAAGGACATGGTTGCCGGTTTGCAGGAGATGCTCGACAAGAATATCTCTTTCTCACTCTACATGACTCACGGAGGTACCTCATTCGGCCACTGGAGCGGTGCCAACAGCCCCGGCTTCTTGCCCGACTGCTCATCATACGACTACGACGCCCCCATCAACGAAGCAGGTCAGGCTACACCCAAGTACCACGAGTTGCGCAACATGCTGGCTCAGTACAACGGTGGCAAGCCCCTGCCCGAGGTGCCCGCTGCTATGCCCGTACAGACCGTTGCCGAGTTCCAGATGACGGAGGTTGCCCCCATCTTCGAGAACCTTCCCGAGGCTATCCACTCTGAGGAGATCAAGACCATGGAGGAGTTTGACCAGGGTTGGGGTTCAATGCTCTACCGCACCACCCTCAAGGGTACCGACAGCCAGAGCCGCCTCACCATCACCGATGCGCACGACTACGCACAGGTGTTCATCGACGGCAAGTACATCGGCAAGATGGACCGCCGCCTCGGTGAGAAGGTGCTCACTCTTCCCTCAGTGCGCGAGGGCGCCGTGCTCGACATCCTCGTAGAGGCTATGGGCCGCATCAACTTCGGTCGCGCCATCAAGGATTTCAAGGGTATCACCGACCGCGTTGAGCTCACCACCGTAGCTGCCAATGGCGAGGCTACCACCACCGAGCTCAAGGGCTGGGACGTATACCTCTTCCCCAACACTTATGAGTTTACTGCCAACAAGAACTATCAGGCTGTTGCCGACAGCAAGGCGCCCGGTTACTATAAGGGAACCTTTACTGTGGACAAGAAAGCTGATACCTTCCTCGACCTCTCTACATGGGGTAAGGGTCTCGTTTATGTAAACGGTCACTGCCTCGGCCGCTTCTGGGAGATTGGTCCCCAGCAGACACTCTACGTGCCTGGTTGCTGGCTCAACAAGGGTGAGAACGAAATCCTCATCCTCGACGTGAAGGGTCCGCAGGAGAACAAACTCTGCGGTCACGAGCAGCCCATCCTCGACGCTCTGCGCAACCCCGTGCCCGCATCACACCGCGAGCCCGGCACCGTGCTCAGCCTCAAGGGCGAGAAGCCTGTGCTCACAGCACGCTTCAAAGCTGGCAACGGCTGGCAGGAGCAAAAGCTCCCCGCAGGCATCGAAGGTCAGTACGTATGCATCGAGGTTATCAACAACCAAAAGGCTAATGATGCTTACACCGCCATTGCCGAGTGGTACCTGCTCGACGCTGAGGGCAACCGCCTGAGCCGCGAGCCTTGGACCATCCAGTATGCCGACAGCGAGGACAAGAGCAGCAGCAACCGCACCGGAGACCGCATCTACGACCTGCAGGAGAGCACCTATTGGGCTACCGCAAAGGGAGCCGAGCTGCCTCACCACCTCATCATCAATCTCGGCAACAAGCAGCAGCTCACCGCTCTGCAATATCTGCCCCGTATGGAAGAGGGTGCTCCTGGTGCAATCAAGGAATACCGCATCTACGTGAAGGACGAGCCCTTCACCATCGTCAAGGAGTAACACATATCCTTCACTCATACCACGCCCCCACCATCGATATGATGCGTGGGGGCATTCTTTTTATCACCAATCATACACACCGCCGCGCCCGTTTTTGCCCGTTTTCATCGCCCCACCCCATGTCCAACACACATTGCAATACTTTTGCAATATCCATTTCTTGTGATTTTCGGAACGAAATGCCTATATTTGCCACCGAAACCAATAAAGGAAGATACTATGCGCACTTATCGTATCGGGATCCTATGGACACTCCTTACTTGTCTGCTCCTTCTCGGAAGTTGCCACAACAACACTACGCTACACCGCCTGGAGGCTGTAGCCCAAGTGATTGATACCGACCCCAAGCAGGCTTGGTATATGCTCGATAGCATCGACTACACCACACTGCGTGGCGAGGCCCGCGCCCTCTATGCCCTGCTCTCCACGCAGGCCGACTACCAGTGCTATGTGCCGCTGACCTCCGACTCGCTCATCCTCACCGCTACCGCCTACTATGGCAACGACAAGCCCGACTACCGTGCTGCCATGGCCCACTACTACTTGGGCTGCGCCTACACCGAGCTGGAGCGCGATGCCGATGCCGTGGGTGCCTATATGCAGGCGCTGACGCTCTTCCCCGACACTACGGTGCGCCAGTATGCCCTGTGCCAGCAGAATATGGCTCGCCACTACCGCAACCGCAACATGTTTGCCGAGAGCCTCAATGCCTTCCGCGCCTTCCGTGCCTCGATGCTCCTGCGGGGCAAGCCGGCCGATGTGGCCAATGCCGACTATCAGATAGCGCTTACCTATTTATATATGGAGCAGTGGGGCGAGGCCGAGCCGCGCTTCCGTGCCCTCGTCGACAATCCTGCCACGCCACGCCTCGTGGCCGACAATGCCTGCTTCCAGCTGGCCAAGATTGCCTGCTACCATACGGAGCATTACGATGAAGCCCTGCAATACCTCAACCGCCACATCGCTTCGGTAGGCGATACCCGTCGCCTCGGCCCCGACTACAGTGTGAAGGGCGATGTCTTCCTTGCCCTTGGGCAGACCGACTCGGCCCGCCACTACTTCGGCCTTTCGCTCATCCCCGGTCGCGACGTGTATGCCGACTGCAACACCTATTATAAACTGATGGAGCTGGACCTTGCCGAGGGGCGTACCGACTCGGTGCCCACCTACCTGGCACGCCACACGCTGCTGCTCGACTCCATCGCCCGTATGCAGAGTCGTGCCGAGGTGGAGCGCGTGCGTGGCGAGCACCAGATAGCCATGCACGACCGCATGCTACGCCACCGCCACACCCGCTTCATGCTCATGGGTATCACCATCGTCATCACCCTCGCGCTGCTGCTCGTGGTGCTGTTTGCCGCCATCGACAATCGCCGCAAGGCCCGCTACATACGCTTGCAGAAGCAGCTGGCACAAAACCGTGCCGAGATGTTGGCCCTCACCGCCATGACCGACGATGCCGACAGCGCCTCCTCTGAGCCCGACCCCGAGCGCCTCCTGACCCTGCGTCGCCAGCGTATCGACTACTGCCGCGAGGTGTTTGCCCACACCCCTTGGCGCACTCGCATCAGCCAGCTGGAACACTCCTCCGAGGCGCTCACACTGAAGGAGCGCACCGAGCTGCAGCAGGTGCTCATCGACAGCTTTGCCGATGTCATGATCGACTTCCGCACCCAGTGTCCTGCGCTCACCACCAGCGACCTCCTGCTCATCATCTTCACGCTCACGGACTATTCCATCCGCACCATCTCGCTCTGCACGGCCATCTCCGAGAATGCCTTGCGCTCGCGCAAGACCCGTATGAAAGCCAAGATGACGGAAGAGCTCTACCAGTTTGTGTTCGGATGATGCCATTTACTCAGACTTCTTATCTCACGCAGGACGCTAAGGCTTTTTATTCTCTCACGCAGAGTCGTCGAGTACACAGAGAACGCTTGCGATGCTCGAGTTAGCCTGCCGGATGGGAAGCACGGCGGAGCATGTGCGTCTCTGCGCTCTTCGCGTTCTTTGCGTGAGATAAATATTCACTACGAAGCATACTCGCACGCAAAGATTTTCTGTTTTCTCACGCAGAGACGCAGAGTGCACAGAGACCGCTTGCTACGCTCGCGTTGGACTGCCGGAGGTTACATACAAGCGATAGCGATGTATGCTTTGCGTTCTCTGCGACCTCTGCGTGAGAC
>CANBEE010000149.1 GCA_947367415.1 uncultured Bacteroidales bacterium | reverse complement strand
ACCTCTTCCACAAGTCAGACAACTACCGCGCTTTCATCCCTCAGGGTGACGGTCAGACCTTTACCATCAGTGGCCAGACTAACGGCAGCTACTACCAGTCGTACAACATATCGTTCTTTGATCCCTGGTTTGGAGGCAAGCGCCCCAACTCACTTTCCGTGAACGCATTCTATGCTCTACAAACGGGTTTGAACAACAACTTCTACAATCAGGCCTATATGAACAACTACTACAACTATATGTATGGATATGGTTACGGAAATTACAACAACTATTATAACAACTATGAATCATATTACGACCCCGACAAGTACCTGCGTATGTACGGTATCTCTGTAGGTTGGGGTAAACGCCTGCACTGGCCCGATGACTACTTTACACTCTACGGTGAACTCACCTACCAGCGATATGACCTCAACAACTGGGAGTACTTCATCATTTCCAACGGCAGCAGCAACAACATCAACCTATCGCTTAATCTCGGCCGTAGTTCGATAGACAACCCCATCTTTCCACGACAAGGATCTGAGGTTAGTCTCAACGTAGCAGTGACCCCCCCCTACTCGCTCTTTGATGGTATTGACTACAAGTCTTTGAGCGAAGTAAAACCCACTGATGCCAACTACAACGCTAGCCTGCGCAAGCGATACAACTGGATTGAATATCACAAATGGAAGTTCAAGAGTAAGTTCTACACGGCCCTCACCGGTGGGCAGAAGTGCCTTGTACTGATGGCACGCGCAGACTTCGGACTTCTCGGCCATTATAACAAGTATAAGAAATCGCCCTTCGAGACCTTCTATGTCGGTGGCGACGGTATGAGCGGCTACTCCTACAATTACTATACCGACATGATTGCCCTGCGCGGTTACGACAACGGTTCGTTGACTCCCTATGGCAGCGAAGGCTATGCCTACTCACGCTTCACCATGGAGCTTCGTTACCCGCTGATGTTCGAGAACTCCACACAGATCTATGCCCTTGCCTTCCTCGAAGGAGGTAATGCATGGACCGATGTCAAGAGATTCAACCCCTTCGACATGAAGCGCTCGGCTGGTGTGGGTGTACGTATCTTCCTCCCGATGATCGGTCTCATGGGTATCGACTGGGCTTACGGCTTCGACAAGATCAACAGTTCTACAGCCTCAAGCGGTAGCCAGTTCCACTTCATCCTCGGACAGGAGTTCTAATAAATGGAGAATGGAGAGGCCTCTCCCCAAGCCCTCTCCCAAAGAGAGGGAGCTGGCAGACATCGCGGGAAAAGGCCATCTACTTAACAGTTTAATATTATAAATAAGTAATGAGATTAAAAATTGACATGATGAAAAGAATCGCCATTTTACTTGTTGCCCTTGCAGGCTTTGTTGGCGCCAACGCACAGAAGTTTGCCTTGATCGATATGGAGTATATCCTCAAGAATATCCCCGCCTATGAGCGTGCCAACGAGCAGCTCAACCAACTGTCGAAGCGCTGGCAAGGCGAGGTAGAGGCTATGGCTCTCGAGGCACAGACCCTCTACAAGAACTACCAGAGCGAGGCCGTGTTCCTCTCCGAAGAGCAGAAGACCAAGAAGGAAGAGGAGATTGTAGCCAAAGAGAAAGAGGCCCAGGAGCTGAAGCGCAAGTATTTCGGGCCCGAAGGCGAACTCTACAAGAAGCGCGAGAGCCTCATGGCACCCATCCAGGACGAAATATACATCGCCGTGAAGGAGATTTCCGATGCCAAAGGCTACACCATGGTCATCGACCGCGCCTCGGCAGCCAGCATCATCTATGCATCGCCCAAGATCGACATCAGCAACGAAGTATTGGTAAAGTTAGGTTATTCAAACTAAATGCATTACCTTTGTACACCAGATTCATCCATTGATACCCTTTTAATGCCCCTAACAACCCATAATAAACTCTAAAGAAAAAATATAAACTAAAAAACAAAAGACACTATGAACAAGAAACTCATTGCCATGCTCTTTCTTATGGCACCCCTTGCACTCTTTGCACAGAAGTTCGGCCACCTTAACTCAGCCGACATCATCCAGGTAATGCCCGAGTACACAGCAGCACAGACCGAGCTCCAGAACCTCGAGAAACAGTACACCAACGAACTCCAGCTACTCGAGTCAGAGCTCGCCAAGAAGAGCGAGGCCTACGAGAAAGAGAAAGCCACACTCCCTGCCAACATCGCACAGCGTCGCGAGCAGGAGCTTCAAGAACTCTACGGCAAGATGCAGCAGTACTACCAGACCTCACAGCAAGAGCTAGCACAGGCATCACAGGAAAAGATGGCAGCCCTCACCGAGAAGATTACCAAGGCCATCAAGGAGGTAGGTGTAGCCGGCGGCTTCCTCTACATCTTCGACACCGCCAGCGGTATCCCTTACATCAGCGAGACACTCAGCACCGATGTTACCGCACAGGTAAAAGCCAAGCTGGGAATAAAGTAAAAAAGAAGCAATTCATCGGGGGGGGGTGTCAAGGATGACATACACAGTATCGTCGCGGCACACCCTCCCCACTAACATCAACCATAACCATCGTTACAATGAAAAGGTACACCCTCCTCCTTCTGACTCTTATATCCATGTCAGCCATTGCCCAATCCAAGTTTGGGTATGTCAGCTATAAGGAAATCCTCAAGGCACTCCCCGAGTACGCCATCGTAGAGAAGGACCTTACCGATTTGCAGGGCAAGTATGAAGCCGAGATTGTACGTTCCGAGCGCGAGTTTAACCAGAAGTATGCCGAGTTCATCGAGGATCAAGCCAGCCTGCCCGAGAACATCCGCCTCAAGCGCCACACCGAGCTGCAGGAGCTTATGGAGAAGTCGATCCGGTTCAAGGACGAAATCAACAGAACCATCGTCGAGCTGCGCCACGAGATGCTACAGCCACTCCACGAGAAGATCGACAAGGCAGTCATGAAAATCTGCGTCGATGAAGGCTACGACTATATCCTCAACACCGACGAGCGTGCCTACATCGCCATCAACCCCAAGCACGGCAAGGACATCACCAACAAGCTGATGAAAGAGCTGGTCATTGAAAAGTAAAAAAAATAAGTAGCAAATGCTGACACCCGGTCCCATAGGAATTTTCGACTCCGGTTACGGTGGTCTCACCATACTGTCGCAGATACGTGCGCAGATGCCCGAATATGATTTCCTCTATCTCGGCGACAATGCCCGCACACCCTACGGCACCCGCTCCTTTGAGGTCGTCTACGAGTTCACCTCACAGGCCGTCAGGACACTCTTCGACATGGGCTGCCAGCTCGTCATCCTCGCCTGCAACACAGCCTCGGCCAAGGCACTGCGCACGATACAGCAGATCGACCTCCCGAAGATAGACCCGCGCAAGCGCGTGCTGGGCATCATACGCCCCACGGTGGAGTACCTGGGCGATATCACGAGTACACGCCACGTAGGCATACTTGCCACCTCGGGCACCATCAAGTCGCAGTCATACCCGCTGGAAATCAAGAAGCTGTTCCCCGACATCACCGTCAGCGGCGAGGCATGTCCCATGTGGGTACCGCTGGTCGAGAACAACGAGGCACAGAGCGAGGGCACCGACTACTTCGTAGGCCGCCATATCGACAACCTGCTGGCCAAGGACGACATGATCGACACCATCATCCTGGGGTGCACCCACTACCCTATCCTCTACGACAAGATTCGCCGCCACACCCCCGAGCACATCAAGGTCATCACCCAAGGCGAATACGTGGGCCGCAGCCTCATGAACTACCTCGAACGCCACCCCGAGATGGATGCCCTATGCACGAAACAGGGCAGTTGCCGCTTCCTCACCACCGAGTCGGTGGAGATATTCAGGCAGTATGCCACCATCTTCTTCGACAGCGACATCGATGTCAAGAGCGTTGCGTTGAAGTAGTTCCAAAAACAGATTAACGTTAATCTAAAAAAAGATTCTAAAACCGCATCGCGACCCCCAGTGACGCCCCATCCCTATTTACCGAAGGATACACGAAGGCATCGCAGCCAGTGAGGCCATACATCAGCTTGCGCGTATAGGGCAGCAGCCAGTAGCCTACGCGTGCACTGAGAATGCCTATGCCGGCACCGGCAAACACATCGGTGAACCAATGGCGGTTGTTGTACACACGCAGCACACCCACCGTGACAGCAATCGTATAGGCACCAAACGAGTACCACGGCGAGTCGTCGCCATACTCGATGCGTACCAACTCGGCCCCCATGAAGGTAGTGGCCGTATGCCCCGAAGGGAATGAGTTACGCGCCGACCCATCGGGACGAGGCTCTCGCACAGTATACTTCACCGCATTCACCATAGCCCCAAGGGCCGCGTAGGAGACGGCCAGCTCCAGTGTACGGTCGACATATCCATGCTTGGCATCGGCACCGAGCAGGCTGAGGCCATAGACAGAGCCCAGCGGTACATACTGAAGATAATCGTCGACAGTGACCCGATGGTCGCCACGCCACGCATCCAGATAGTCGCGCACCTCATAGCGCGACGTTCTGAAAGGTTCCACAAAGCCCAGTGTGCCCGCACCGATCAACGACAGGGGCATGACAACCTCGCCAGCCTTGAAGCGAGGCTTCGCAGCGACGCTATCGCCCTGCACCTGAGCCGAGAGGGGAGCAAAGCATACCAACGCCAAGAATATACACAGTAATCGCGCCATGAAAGAGCAGTTTTGCATTTTATCTGCTGCAAAGATAAGTCAATTCCGCAAAATACGCTATCTTTGCAGCTGTAAAACAAAAATAAACCGCACAGCAGTCTTTTATGAAAACACTGAAAGAGCTCTACCGCATAGGACACGGCCCGTCGAGCAGCCACACGATGGGTCCACGCAATGCCGCTACCCAGTTTCTCAACCGTAATGCCCGGGCCGACCGCTTCGAGGTAACACTCTATGGTAGCCTGGCCGCTACCGGCAAGGGACACATGACCGACCAGGCCATCCTCGATGTGCTGGGTCAGGAGCGCACGACCATCGTGTGGGAGCCCAAAGTGTTCCTCCCGTTCCACCCCAATGGCATGAAGTTCATCGCTCTCGATGCCGAAGGCAAGCAGTCCGATGAGTGGACCGTCTTCAGTGTCGGTGGCGGAGCATTGGCCGAAGAGGGTCAGACCCCGATGGAAGAGAAGCATATCTATAGCATGAACACCGCCACGGAGATACTCTCCTGGTGCATCAGCACCGGCAAGAGCTACTGGGAATATGTGGAGGAGTGCGAGGGTTCCGGCATCTGGGACTACCTGCTCGAAGTATGGGAGACGATGAAACAAGCCGTACAGCGAGGCCTCGAACAGGAGGGCGTACTTCCCGGTCCGCTCTGCCTACGCCGCAAGGCCGCTCTCTACCACGTACGCGCCGAGGGCTACCAGCAATCCATGCGCACCCGCGGACTGCTCTTTGCCTACGCCTTGGCCGTAAGCGAGGAGAATGCTGCCGGCGGCAAGATTGTCACCGCCCCCACCTGCGGTTCGTGTGGCGTACTGCCCGCCGTGTTGTACCACCTGTACAAGTCGCGCAACTTCTCGGAGCAGCGTATCGTACGTGCCCTTGCCACAGCAGGCCTCTTCGGAAATATCGTCAAGACCAACGCCTCCATCTCAGGAGCCGAGGTAGGATGCCAAGGTGAAGTGGGCGTAGCCTGCGCCATGGCCGCCGCCGCTGCCGCCCAACTCTTCGGAGGACTCCCCTCGCAGATTGAGTATGCAGCAGAGATGGGCCTCGAGCACCACCTCGGACTCACCTGCGACCCCGTATGCGGTCTGGTACAGATACCCTGCATCGAGCGCAATGCCTACGCAGCAGCACGCGCCATGGACGCCAACTCCTACGCCATGTTTACCGACGGTGTACACAGAGTATCGTTCGACAAGGTGGTAGAGGTGATGAAAAAGACCGGCCACGACCTCCCCTCACTGTACAAGGAGACAGCCGAAGGCGGACTCGCACAGGACTACAAGCAGATGTGGGGCAACGAACACTCGACACTCTATTTCTAATTACACAATACAACTAACTAACAACATTACTAATGGGATACTTATTTACATCCGAATCGGTGTCTGAAGGACACCCCGACAAAGTGGCCGATCAAATATCGGACGCTGTACTGGATAAGTTGCTGGCCTATGACCCCAACTCGAAGGTAGCTTGCGAAACGTTAGTAACCACCGGACAGGTTGTCATTGCCGGTGAAATCAAGACAAGTGCTTACGTCGACCTCCAGCTCATCGCACGTGAGGTAATCAACAAGATTGGTTACACCAAGAGTGAATACATGTTTGAAGGCAACTCATGCGGAGTCTTCTCGGCCATCCATGAGCAGAGTGCCGACATCAACCGAGGTGTCGAGCGCGAAGACCCCATGAACCAGGGCGCCGGCGACCAAGGCATGATGTTTGGCTACGCCACCAACGAGACCGAGAACTACATGCCGCTCTCCCTCGACCTTGCCCACAACATACTCAGCGTGCTGGCCGAGATACGCCGCGAAGGCAAAGAGATGACCTATCTGCGCCCCGATGCCAAGAGCCAGGTGACCATCGAATATGCCGACAACGGCCGTCCCGTACGCATCGACACCATCGTAGTCTCTACCCAGCACGATGAATTCATCAGCCCCGTCGACGCCACTGCTGAGGCACAGCTCAAGGCCGATGAGCAGATGCTGGCACAGATACGCCGCGACGTCATCGAAGTGCTCATGCCCCGCGTCATAGCCGGCATACATAACGAAGAGGTACTGGCCCTCTTCAACGACCGTATCACTTACCACGTGAACCCCACAGGCAAGTTCGT
>CANBEE010000148.1 GCA_947367415.1 uncultured Bacteroidales bacterium | reverse complement strand
GTCGTACGTTTTCCAAAGTCGGAAATTTTATAATGGTCTACATCATTCAGTCCTATGCGTACTGGATAGGGGAACTCTTCTTTCGGTGAGATGCAAGAGATAACAATAACAGCTACAACTATTGCGGGGAGGACGATGAGTATCTTCGTACGTTTCCACGGACTGACTACTTTGTTTTTCATCATTATGATACGGCTCTTCAAGGTGTGACAATTGAAGCTGTTCGCAAAAGTATACTTACCGCCACTTATAGCGGTCTTGAGCAGCAAGGTCTGATACTCGCTTGCGGTGACGCCTTGACGTAATACATAGTCGTCGGCTTCGTATTCGTGTACATCGCGCAGACTTGCGCCGAGCATATAGGCAAAGGGATTATACCACTGGATGGTCTGCACCAGCGTGAGCAACAGGATATCCCATGAGTGGAGGCAGCGCACGTGTCCCTTCTCGTGGAGCAGTATCTCGTGGCGGTGGTGGCGGTAGTCGTGCTCGCTGATGACAATGTGGCGCATCCAGCTACAGGGAGCCACATCATCGGCATGGCAGTGGATGGTGATGCCCTCCTCAACATCGCTCCATAGGCAGCCTCGACGGATGAGGCGGTGCATGCGGGCAAACTGCCATAGACGGATGACGAGCATGATGAACGCACCTATAATATAGAGGTGACTTAGCCAGGGGAGCAGGCGGAAAGGCTCGTCGCTCGCCTCGGTGATGGCCATAGGTCCCATGGGGACGGTGATACTAATTGGGGCGGGCACGTTTACTTCTACTGCAGGCGCTGTAGGTGACGAGGGAAGCAACTCGTCTGGGTAGAGGGCATGGAAGTCGCAGAAGGGCAACACCAGCGAGAGCGCCATGATGACGAGCAGGGTGAAGCGATTCTGACGGAAGAAGCGCTCCTTGCGCAATAGCAGCGTGTAGGGCGCATAGAGCAGTGTAAGCACGATGGCCGACTTCGCGGCATAGGCAAATAGTTCGTTCCACATGGCTTAGTCCTCCTGTTCGATTAAGTCAAGCAATTCCTTTATCTCATCGGTGGTGAGGTTCTCCTCCTTGACGAAGAAGCTGAGCATCGACTTCAGGCTGCCGTCGAAAAGGCTCTTCTTCATCTCCTGCATGGTCTGGCGGGTGTATTCGGCACGCTTCACCTTGGCCACATACAGGTGGGTCTTGCCCTCGCCCTTGTTCTTGAAATAGTCTACATAGCCCTTCTCATAGAGAATCTTCATGTAGGTGGCGATGGTGGTGTAGGCAGGCTTGGGCTCATCCATACGATTGAGGATATCCCAGGCGCAAGCCGAGTGGTTGATGTCCCAAAGGATGGACATGATCTGAAATTCCATCTTGGTCAGTGTGTTGTCTTTTCGTTTCATACGATTCGGGTGTTTTTGTTGTCAATATGTAGCCGCTCGGGCGCTGCAGTCGCCATTAGCTGAGGACAAAGTAAGGAACATTCGCGCAATATCGTAAAACTTAAATATCGAAAACTTTCGATTTACCCGCACTTTTAACATTTATTCGTAGAAATAGAGCGAAATCCATAGGTGCGCCTGACTTAATGGACATCGCATTCGTATGGAGCTATTAATGTAGGTATAGCAAATCTCCAACCCGATTATTCCGACTTGGTCGTATAGACGGATAGTATGGAAGAATGGTAGTAAATGAAGAGGGTGCGTCGTTTTGACGCACCCTCCTTTTGAGTGAATAGCTATGGTGCTGTGGCTTATGCTGTGGCGAGCTCTACTACCTTGTCGACAGCGCTGATGATGCCGTCGGGGTTCTTGCCACCTGCGGTGGCGAAGTGGGCCTGTCCGCCGCCGCCGCCCTGGATGAGCTTGGCTGCCTCGCGCACGAGTTGTCCGGCATTGATGCCCTTGGCGGTGAGGTCTTCGCTGGCCGATACGGTGAGCAGGGGCTTGCCGCTATCGACGCTGCCGATGACTACGAGCAGGTTCTCGGGCTTCTCGCCACGGAGCTGGAAGACGATGTTCTTCACGGCCTCGGCAGGCATGGGCACTACGGCCTTGATGACATTGACACCGTTTGCGCAGGTCATCTTCTCGATGAGCTCTGCCTTGAGCGATGCAGCCTTCTCCTTCATGAACTCCTCGATCTGACGCTTGAGGTCGTCGTGCTCGGCGATGAACTTGGTGATGGTGGCCTTGAGGTCGGGGGCGTTGTGGAAGAGCTGGCGGATGTCGTTGAGCGAATCCTGCAACTTGTCCTGCATCTCCTCTACCTTGGCACCGGTGATGGCTTCGATACGGCGTACGCCAGCGGCGATGCTGCTCTCGCTGATGATCTTGACCATACCAATCTTGCCGGTGGCGCTCACGTGGGTACCGCCGCAGAACTCGATGGAGTTGCCAAACTGCACTACGCGCACGTGGTCGCCGTACTTCTCGCCGAAGAGGGCGATGGCACCCAGCTCGCGGGCTTTCTCGATGGGGAGGTTGCGGTATTCGTTGAGTTCGACGTTAGCGCGGATCTTGGCATTCACGAGGTGCTCTACCTGGCGCAGCTCCTCATCGGTGACCTTCTGGAAGTGTGAGAAGTCGAAACGCAAGGAGTCGGGTGTGACGAGCGAACCCTTCTGCTCCACGTGGGTGCCGAGTACCTCGCGCAGGGCCTCGTCGATGAGGTGGGTGCACGAGTGGTTGGCGGCACAGGCGGCACGCTTCTCGGTGTCTACGCAGGCCATGAACTCGGCCTCGGGATGCTCGGGGAGGCGGGTGGTGATATGTACGGAGAGTCCGTTCTCCTTCTTGGTGTCGATGATGTCGATGGTCTCATATTCGCTCACGATGGCACCGGTGTCGCCCACCTGACCACCGCTCTCAGCGTAGAAGGGGGTCTTGTCGAGGACAATCTGATAGAGCTCCTGCTTCTTCTGTGTCACCTTACGGTAGCGCAGGATGCGTGCATCGTGCTCGGTGAAGTCGTAGCCCACGAACTCGCTCTCGCCTTCGGTCAATACGACCCAGTCGCCCAGGTCTACGGCAGCGGCGTTGCGGGCACGGGCCTTCTGCTTGTCCATCTCGGCGGTAAACTCGGCAAGACATACGCTCATGCCATTCTCGCGGAGGATGAGCTCGGTGAGGTCGAGGGGGAAGCCATAGGTATCGTAGAGGGTGAAGGCGTCTACGCCGCTGATCTCCTGCTTGCCGGCAGTGCGGGCATCGGCAATGACCTTGTCGAGCAGGCGGATACCGGTCTCAAGTGTGCGCAGGAACGACTCTTCCTCCTCCTTGATGACCTTCTCGATGAGGGTCTGCTGTGCCTTGAGCTCGGGGTAGGCGTCGCCCATGCTCTCGATGAGTACGGGGAGCAGGCGGTACATGAAGGCTTGCTTCTGTCCGAGGAAGGTGTAGGCGTAGCGTACGGCACGGCGCAGGATGCGGCGGATGACGTAGCCGGCCTTGGCATTGGAGGGGAGCTGGCCATCGGTGATGGAGAAGGCGATGGTGCGGATGTGGTCGGCGATGACGCGCATGGCAACATCGTTCTTGGCATCGTCGCCATATACCTTGCCGGACATGGCTGCAATGACCTTGATGATGGGCTGGAACACGTCGGTGTCGTAGTTTGACGTCTTGCCCTGCATAGCCATGCAGAGGCGCTCGAAGCCCATGCCGGTGTCGATAACCTTGGCGGGGAGGCCTTCGAGGCTACCGTCGGCCTTGCGGTTGTATTGCATGAACACGAGGTTCCATATCTCGATTACTTGAGGGTGGTCGTGGTTGACGAGCTGCACACCGGGCACGGCAGCCTTCTCCTCCTCAGAACGGAGGTCGACGTGGATCTCTGAGCAGGGACCACAGGGACCTGTGTCGCCCATCTCCCAGAAGTTGTCTTTCTTGTTGCCGTTGATGATGTGGTCCTTGGGCAGGTGGCGCTCCCAGATGGCAGCGGCCTCGTCGTCGCGGCCCAGACCCTCTTCCTTGCTGCCCTCGAAGACGGTGGCGTAGAGGTTCTTGGGGTCGAGCTTGAGCACATCTACGAGGTACTCCCATGCCCAGTCGATGGCTTCTTGCTTGAAGTAGTCGCCAAACGACCAGTTGCCCAGCATCTCAAACATGGTGTGGTGGTAGGTGTCGTGGCCCACCTCCTCGAGGTCGTTGTGCTTACCGCTCACGCGGAGGCACTTCTGCGAGTCGGCCACACGCTTATACTTGGCTGCGGCATTGCCCAGGATGATGTCCTTGAACTGGTTCATGCCGGCGTTGGTAAACATGAGGGTGGGGTCGTCCTTGACCACCATAGGAGCCGAGGGCACAATCTGATGTCCCTTGCTCTCGAAAAAGGATTTGAATGATTCTCTGATTTCCTTTGCTGTCAACATAGCTGTTTAATATCTAATTATTTTTAATATTCTGCCAAATAGTTTGCAAAGATACGCACCTTTTCGTACTTTTGCCCTAAATATTAGGTAAAAAATTCATCTTGACTGTTATAAAAGTGCAGTTGAGAGGCCAAAACCGCCTATGCGTAACGTATATTACAAGTACAACGACAAGACCAAGACCTACGACCGTGTGTATCCGAGCCATAGAGCCCGCATACTCACCTACCTGCGCAACGGCTTCTTCTTCATCCTCCTGGGTGTGGGTGGATATTTTGCTGCAGTGCTCCTGCTGGGTATGCCCGAGAGCGCCGAGGACCTGCGCTCCGAGAACGCTCGCCTGCAGATGCAGTACAAGATGCTGTCGCAGCGCATGGACGATGCCTTGGAGGTGATGGACGATATCCGCCAGCGCGACGATAACCTCTACCGTGTGATGTTCATGGCCGAGCCCGTATCGGACGATGTGCGCAATGCCACCTACGCCGGTACCAACCGCTACGAAGCGTTTACCGACCTTGACAATGCCGAGCTGGTGATTGCCACCACGCAGAAGATGGATATGCTGGCCCGCCAGCTGTACATACAGTCGAAGTCGTTTGACGAGGTGGTGCAGTTCTACAAGAACCACGAGGACATGCTGCGCCATCTGCCTGCCATACAGCCCGTGTCGAACAAGGACCTCAAGCGCACCGCTTCGGGATATGGATACCGCATACACCCTATCTATCAGACCCGTATCTTCCACGACGGCATGGACTTCTCCTGCGATATAGGTACGCCCGTATACGCCACGGCCGACGGCATCGTCAAGAATGCCCGCTGGGAGCGAGGCTATGGCTACATCGTCACCCTCGACCACGGCTATGGCTATGAGACACGCTATGCTCACCTGAAGAGCTTCAATGTGAAGCGCGGACAGCGCGTGGTGCGCGGCGAGACTATCGCCCTGTCGGGTAACAGTGGACGCTCATCGGGACCTCACGTACACTATGAGGTGCTGCAGCGAGGACGCCCCGTGAACCCGGCCAACTACTACTTCATGGACCTTGATGCCGACCAGTACGACGAGATGATACGTATGGCAAACAATCATGGAAAGGTGATGGACTGATATGGGCAAAGATCTGAAACTCTACTATAGCATCCGCGAGGTGTCTGAGATGGTGGGCGTGGCCGAGTCGGCCCTGCGGTTCTGGGAGAAGGAAATCCCTACGCTCTCACCCAAGAAGACGCCCACAGGAGTGCGCCAGTATACGCAGGAGGATATCGCTCTCGTGCGCCTCATCCACCATCTTGTCAAGGAGCAGGGCCTCACGGTGAAAGCTGCCCGGGCACGCCTCAAGACCAGCAAGCACGAGGTGGTCACCCGCGAGGAAATCGTAACGCGCCTCAAGACCGTGCGGGCAGAACTCATGGAGATAAAGTCAAAGCTCGACGAGCTGTATCTCTTGCCTGAGGAGTAGCGTGAGAGTGAGAGGGTGAAAGCAAGCAAGCGGGTGTGCCACGTGGCACACCCGCTTGCTATATATCTATAAGCCTCTTACATCTTGGGAGTGAAGGTGAGTGTGGCATCCTCGAGGAGCGGAGCGCTGAAGGTGAGTGTCACGGGCTCGGCCTTGCCTGTGGCCTGCACGTAGGCTACGAGGTAGCCCTGGAAGGCGCGGCGCTGGCGTGCCTTGGGGTGGCTCATGTCGCTGTTGTCGGAGTTCTCGAGGCCCAGCATGCGGGCGGGACCCTCGACCTGGCAAGAGATCATGTTGTCGGCCAGCTTCACGATGGTGCCCTGCTCATCGAGCACCTCCACGAGCACCTGTGCAGTGCCTCCGGCAGCCGATACCTCGGGCTCGAGCAGTGTGGCGCGAAGCTGGTAGGGGCGGTCGCTGGTGGTGATGGTGTAGGTGGCCTGCAGGTTGCCCTCAGCGTCGAAGCCCTCTGCGGTGAGGGTGCCGGGGCGGTACTCTACGTCCCAGTGTATCATGCCGCTGTTGTCGTCGTAGGGGCGCATCTCGCCGATAATCTCGCCATTGAGCTTGAGCTGTGCCTTGGCGGTATTGGTGTAGCATACGACACGCACACGCTGTCCGTCGCGGTAGTTCCAGGTGTCACCGGCATCGATGGAGAGCTGGTTGCCCCAGCGGCCACGGCCAGTGCGGTAGGTGCCAATGTATACCATGGGCTTGTCGCTCCAGTGGGCCTCGCGGAACTTGCCACGGCCCTTGGGGTAGTTGGCAAAGTTGAGCAAACCGGTGTGGAGGCCGCGTGAGGGCCATGCGCCTGACTCGCCGAGGTAGTCGGTACCGGTCCATATGAACTGGCCGAAGATGTGCTCTTTGTCGCGCACGGCTTTCCATGCACCGAAGTCGCTGCGGGTCTCGATGCCGTAGATGATGCGCTTGGGGTATTTCTTGTGGTCGGTATCGTAGCGGTCTTCGGTGTAGTTGTAGCCTACCACGTCGAC
>CANBEE010000147.1 GCA_947367415.1 uncultured Bacteroidales bacterium | reverse complement strand
CGGTGACACCGCCCAAAACACTGTGGATATCTCCCTCCACCGAGGCCTTAATAAGCAATACCACAGTTGGTATCATCAGCAAGTTGAGCAACAAGGCCACGAAGCCATTCATCACATACCCTTTGTAATCTCTTTCTTTTGTTTCCATAATCCTAAATTTATCGGTTAAACAAATAATATCATTTTGATATCACAAAGATTCAATAAAAACACAGACATTTCCAAATATTTTCTGAAATTGTTTCTTCCAGTCGGAAAAAAACGTAACTTTACGGCAAATTCTAGACACCATGATACTCAAACTCTACGAAAAGAACAACTCACGCCGCGACATTGACCGCATCGTCGAGATACTGAACAATGGCGGAGTCATCATCTACCCCACCGACACGACATACGCCATCGGCTGCCATGCCTTGAAGGAACGAGCCATAGAGCGTGTGTGCGAAATCAAGGGAGTCGACACCAAGCATCACCTGCTCTCTGTCGTGGCACACGACATCAGCAACGTGAGCGAATATGTGCGTATCGACAACGACACCTTCCGTATCATGCGTGATCTGCTGCCAGGGCCCTTCACCTTCATTCTGCCTGCAGGAAACCGTCTGCCCAAGATATTCAAAAACCGTAAGGAGGTGGGCATACGCATCCCCGACAACAATATAGCACGAGAGATATGCGAAGCATTGGGCGCTCCTCTACTCTCGACCAGCCTGAAGGTTGCCGTAAACGAGGATATCGAATACATGACCCAGCCCGAACTCATCGACGAGAAATACGGCGAGCGCGTTGACCTCATCATCGACGGCGGCGAGGGCGGCACCGAGCTGAGCACCATCGTCAACTGCATGGATGGCGAACTGGAAATAGTGCGCCAAGGAAAAGGATGGATATAAGCTTCTATAGATAGGAATTGAGTTTTACAGCCGCCAGGCTTCGAGCTCGGCAAGCGCGCAATGATACTCACGGTCGGCATTAAGGCTACGGTCGAGGTAGTCGTAATAGAGCTCTATGCCCTGCAGATACTCCAGCACGGAGATGAATCCCTCGTCCATGGCGCGAGCCAGCATCTCACTGTTGTTGGCCTCGGCGAGTGCACGGCGATAGAGGTCGGCAGTATGCTGCAGTCCTCTCACACGCTCATACCCCTCCAGCAGTTGGCAGCGCAGCTGCAACTCGGCATCGGCTTCACGGGCTTCGGCTGCACTGAGTGCCGTGCGTGCCGAGCGCACACGGTTCTTGTTGGCCCAGAGGGGGAGGTTCATGCCTACGGTAAAGCCCTGTGAACGCTCGCCTGTACGATGACGCTCATTTATATAGGTAGCTGATAATGTGGGCAAGTGCATTGTCTTGGACAAGGACAGTTCGCTACGGCGCACCTCACGTTCCTCGCGTGCCAGGGCCATATCGGGGCTGCGCTCGAGTGCCTCCTGGTACCACGACTCGAAGTCGTCTGTCAACGTCGCAGGAGCATACTCCTGTGCATCGAAGCCTAAGGGGCGGCCACCGTTCAGATGAGCCAAGCGTGTCATCAGCACTCCACGCTCCATCTCCACACGTGCCTTCTCGGCTTCGAGTGCCGAGAGGCTGAGCACTACATTATTATAGGAGAGCACATCGGTGTCGCCACTGTCGAGGCGGCGCTTCTCTACCTCCACTACACGGCGGGCATGGCCCAAGCGGCGGTCGAGCTCGGCAGCAAGGGCATTGTAATAGGTGATGTCGATACACACCAACTCGGCCTCGAGCAGTATGCCCATGCGCTGTGCACGATACTCCTCGTCGACGAGCTGATTCTTCTGCACCGCTACCCCCTTGAGCTTGCCCAACACGGTAGGCAAGTCGAAGGATTGGCCCACGGTAAACTCCGTCAAATTGCCCGTCTGCTCGGCACCCTCCCACATACGTTTGAGGCCAACCTCGGGGTCGGCAAGGGTGACATCGGTACGGTTCTCCAGCTTGCGAGCCTCGGCCTCCTTGCGCAGGGCTATGAGGGTGGTATTGTTGTGATCGATGGAGTCGAGGATGGAGGGAAGGCCTCTCCCCCCGCCCTCTCCCAAGGAGAGGGAGTTTTCAGACATCGCGGGAGCCATTAAGGCTACTACCAAAATATTTGTAATAAAGAGAGTTCTATACTTGTTCATAATCGCATCTTTCTTAAGGTTCGTTACCCCCTCTCCTTGGGAGAGGGATGGGGAGAGGCCACCAATATATACATAATAGGCACGATAAATCCGTTGAGCAGGGTCGACGTGGCGAGTCCACCGAGGATTACCTTGGCCATGGGACTCTGTATCTCGTTTCCTGGAAGATCACCTCCAAGAGCCAAGGGTATAAGAGCAAGGGCAGTGGTCAGTGCCGTCATCAAGATGGGGTTGAGACGGTCGGCCGAACCGCGCAGCACACTCTCCACCACCGAGTAGCCCTCGGCACACAGGTCGTTGTATCGCTCGATGAGCAGCATACCGTTACGTGTGGCAATGCCGAAGAGCGAGATGAAACCGATGAGCGCCGGAATACTGAGCTCTCCACCCGTAAACCACAGCATCAGCACACCGCCAATAAGGGCAAGCGGCAGATTGACCAGAATGACTGCCGACTGCACGAGGCTGCGGAACTGATTGTAGAGAAGCATAAATATCACCATAATGGCAAACAACGAAGCGATGAGGATGGTTCGCGAGGCGTTCTCCTCATTCTCAAACTGCCCGCCATATTGTATGTGATAATCCTCGGGCAACTCTATCTGCTCCTCGATGATGCGGCGCATATCGGTGACCACACCACGGAGGTCGCGCACTGCCACGTTGGCCGACACCACTACCTTGCGCTCCACATTCTCGCGGTTGATGGTATTGGGACCTACCGACGACACCACATCGGCAATCTGCCCCAGCGGTACCTTCGTGTCACCTGCATCCACTATCAAGCGGCGTATATCCTCGGCAGTAGCACGGCTGTCGTCACCTACTTTGAGGGTGAGGTCAAACACGCGGCGACCTTCGTAGACCTGCGACACGGGCTCGCCGGCAAGCAACACGCTCACCATATCGGCAAACTCAGGCATGGTGACTCCATACTTGGCCATCACATCGCGCTTGGGCACAATCTTCAGCTGCGGGCGCTCCACCTGCTGCTCCACGTTGAGATCGGCAATGCCCTCTACACCCTCAACAGCAGCCTTGATACGGTTTCCTATGCGGTACATCTCATTGAGGTCGGTACCGAATATCTTCACGGCTATGCTGGCACGAGTACCCGAGAGCATGGCGTCGATGCGGTGACTGATGGGCGCTCCCACCTCGATGTTTGTACCGGGCAGTGTGCCCAACTTCTCGCGCACCTCAGCGATGAGTTCGTCTTTGGAGCGGTCGGCCAACTCAAAGGGAGCCTCTATCTCCGATACGTTCACACCCAAGGCGTGCTCATCCAGCTCGGCACGTCCAGTCTTGCGGCCTACTGTCTGTATCTCGGGAATGGTGAGCAACAGTTCTTCGGCACGGCGGCCAATCTTGTCCGATTCCTCCAACGAGATACCCGGCAGTGTGGCTACATTGATGGTAAACGAACCCTCATTGAAGGGCGGCAGGAACGAACGTCCCAACCCGAAGAAAGCCACCAACGCCACGACGAGCAGCGCTGCAGTGCTTCCCAATACGGGCCAGCGATGACGGAGAGTCCATGAGAGAAGACGGGTGTATCCGTTCTTGAGCCAGCGGGTTACGGGAGGTTCTTTTTCTGAGTGTTCGGAGTCCTCGGAGATCTCCGAGGACTCAGATTTTCTTCCCAATAGATAGCTACACAGCACCGGAGTGAGCGTCAGCGCTACCAAGGTAGAGGCACACAAGGCCACGATGAAGGCTATGCCGAGCGGGGCCAACATACGTCCCTCCATACCTGTCAGGAAGAAGAGGGGTACGAAGCTGGCGATGATGATAAGTGTAGAGTTGAGGATAGGCATGCGCACCTCCTTGGAGGCATCGTAGATGACCGTGAGCACGGGACGACGCTGGTCTATAGGCAGAGCACGGTTTTCGCGCAGACGCTTATATACGTTCTCCACATCCACGATGGCATCGTCCACGAGCGAACCGATAGCGATGGCCAAACCGCCCAAGCTCATCGTATTGATGGTAAGTCCGAAAGCGTTGAGCGTAAGGATGGCGGCCACAAAAGCAAGCGGTATGGTGACGAGTGAGATGACTGTGGTGCGCACATTCATCAAGAATACGAAGAGTACGATGATTACAAAGATGGCTCCCTCAATGAGGGCACTCTTTACATTATCTATGGAGCTGTTGATGAAGCGCTCCTGACGGTATACGTCGGTAGTGACCTTCACATCGGCAGGGAGCTCACGCTTGAGGTCCTCGAGCGTGGCATCCAGCTTCTTGGTGAGCTCCAATGTACTGGTGTTGGGCTGCTTGGTCACGGTGAGAATTACCGCAGGCTCGGTGCGCAGCGATGCCATGCCAAACTTGGGGCGCTGGTCGCCAATCTTCACCTCGGCGATATGGTGCAGCAAGAGGGGCGAATCCCCAACTCGCTTCACCACCGTGCGGCCTATCTCGTCCACATCGTTCGTCGAGAGCATACCGCGGATGATGTATTCGTTGCCATACTCATAGAGCGTGCCACCCGTTGCATTCTGGTTCATGCCCGATACCACCTCCATCACCTCGCCCAACGATACATCGTAGTGCATCATCTTCTCGGGGTTGAGCAGTATCTGATACTCCTTCACCTCACCGCCAAGCACAGCCACCTGCGCCACACCACCTGTAGCGAGCAAGCGTGGACGGATGGTCCAGTCGGCCAGGGTGCGGAGGTCTTGCAATGAGGTCTTATGGTCAACGGACAAGGGTCTACGATCTAAAGACTGGATATCCGGGAGGGACTGTTGACTGTTGACTGTTGACTGTTGACTATCAACCGTCAGCCCCACAAACAGCACCTCGCCAAGGATTGACGACTGCGGGCCAAGTGTAGGCGTACCCACATGCTGGGGCAGCGCGTCCATCACGGTGGCAATCTTTTCCGACACTATTTGGCGGGCCCGATAAATATCGGTGCCCCAATCAAACTCCACCCATACGATGGAGAATCCCGTAGTGGACGACGAGCGCACACGGCGCACATCGGTGGCACCGTTCACGGCAGTCTCAATGGGGAACGTCACAAGTCGCTCCACCTCCTCGGGCGCCATACCCTTGGCCTCGGTCATCACCGTCACCGTAGGCGCATTGAGGTCAGGGAACACATCCACATCCATCGTCGTGGCAGTGTACACACCTGCCACCATCAGCAACACCGACAGCACGAGCACGAGCAGGCGGTTGTTGAGAGAAAAACGTATAATCTTGTTTAGCACGATAAATAATTATGAGTTTTGAATTATGAATTCTGAATTGCCATCAGGAATAAAAAACAATCGCTAAGCTTTAATTCAGAATTGAGGATTCAGAATTCTAATGACTGTGTCCGTGCGGTATCGCCGTAGTAACCGAAGCCAGTTTCACCTGATAGGCTCCTTGGGTAACCACACGCTCGCCACCATGCAGCCCGTGCAGTATCTCCACACGCTCGCCATCGCGACGGCCCAGGGTGACGCCACGCTTCTCATACTCCTCCTCGCACAGTTGTACATATATATAATATAGTCCCTGCTCCTCAGTGAGCGCACTGATGGGAATGGCTATCACGCCCTCCTCAGGCGAAGTGAGCAGGTACACCTCGGCATACGAGCCGGCGATGATGTCGCCTACGTTGTCAAACTCAAAGGTCACGGAAATATAGTGCGAAGTCTCGTCAGCAGCAGTCTTGCCATAAGCAACGAGGCGACCGTTCAGATCTGATGTCTTGTACAGACGGTCGGTATACGCTGGGCGGAAGTTGGCTGCGTTCACCTTGGAGAGCAAGGCGTAGTCGCGTTCGCTCACCTCGGCCTTTAACTGCAATCGACGAGTCTGCGTAACCACAGCTACAGGCTGACCTACCTCTACATAAGCCCCATTAGGTACGAGCAGCTGCTTCAGATATCCACTGATGGGCGACGTCAGCGATGCACCCTTCTCGGTCATTCCCTGTGCCTGTCCCTCATAGGTAGTCTTGGCAGTCTCATAGCGCAGACGTATCTGCTCAAACTCCTTGGCCGACACAATCTTGTCGTCAACCAATCGCTGTGCACGCTCATATTCAGCCAGTGCCGTCTCATAAGCCAGTTTGGCCTTGAGCAAGGGGTCACCATCCTGCAACTTCTTGGCCGATATGCCAGCCAATGCCTTGCCCGTACCCAGTGCCATACCCTCGGCTATCGAGGGGTCGGTGTAGTAGAGCACACCGGCCGATGTGGCCGCCACAACAGCCTCATTACCCTTCGGTACCTGAATATGTCCGGCCGTCTTTATCACTCCACTAAAAGGAGCCTTCGCTACTGTCTCTACCTTGAGTCCAGCCGCTGCAGCCTGCTGCTTGGTAAAAGCTATACCCTCACCGTGAGCATGGTCGTGACCATGTGCCTCCTCAGCATGTGCATGCGCCTCATGAGAGTGTTCATCATGACTATGTTCCTCATGAGAGTGGTTATGCTCCTCATGGGAATGCCCATCATGGGAATGATGCTCTTCAGTATGCGCATGATGCTCATGAGCATGTTCGTGATCGTGATTACCTTGCTTGCCACCACACGCAGCGAATATCAATGCCGCGCATACGCAAGCCAACGATTGCATTCGTCTATTCATTTCTATCGTGTTTTTTTGTTATTCTCGATACAATAATTCTATTTACGAGTGCAAAGATACAACATCATTCGTGCAACTCAGTTGCAAAGATGCAAAAC
>CANBEE010000146.1 GCA_947367415.1 uncultured Bacteroidales bacterium | reverse complement strand
ATACCGCGGTGTTAACATTAAAAAAGCGTGGACATTAAGCGGTAAGGGCGTGTCTGCAACGATTGCGTCTTTCACAGCTGCAATAAGCGCGGCATTTGGCAAATATGATATCGTTCATTTTCACGCAGAGGGACCTTGCGCTGCTATGTGGATTCCGAAAATCTTCGGCAAACGTTGTGTCGCAACTGTTCACGGACTTGATTGGCAGAGAGAAAAATGGGGAAAGGGCTTTGCGTCAAAATATATAAAATTCGGCGAAAAAATTCTTGCAAAATACGTGTATTTATTTGTTCAACAATACATTGCGCAGCACTTCACCACAAGTAATCTTCTGTATAGGCATCAAATGCAGGACGCTCTGTTATACCCTGCTGCTCTAACAGATTGTATATTGTTTCTTGCTCAGTAGGAGTAATCAGTCTTGTACCCTTACGCATACAATAATACATCGCCATGCCGAACGTAGCAATGATACCCTCCTTCACCGCATGGGCCTGCTTCACCGTCAGTTCCGACATCATCCGCACGAAGCCGCGAGCATACTGCACCTTCTCGGCAGAGCGGTACACGGGGCACTCGCCCTCTGTCTGCGCCAGGTACGCAGGGCTTACGATGCTCCATCGCTGCACCTCAGAGAACATCATCTTCACTGCCACATGGCGCAAGCAAGTATCTGCCTTCGGGCAATCGCCCTTGATGCAAAGGGTATAGTTATTGGGGACTTCTCCGTTTGTCTTTGTCACTGTCTGTTGTGTCATAAGTTCATTTGATTTAAGTGGTTCTTTGATAGTACAAATATACCACTTTATTAGTAAAATAGCAAATAATCAGAGAATTATATATGGTATGTAGAAAATCTCGCTATCTTTGCAGTGTCCCTTAATGTCAATATCAAACTATAAATACAGATTACTATGAAAAAGAATTTCTTCAAAGCCATCGCATTCGCGGCTTTCTTAGTGTTACCATTCAGCTCATTGTCTGCCCAAAGCATCAAGGAGAGCTTCTCTGCCGAGGGAAGAGAGAACTGGAAGCCGGAGGTTACTGTGCGTGGGAATCTGAGCATCTACGCTGGCGGATTCGCGGTAACAGGCGGTGTACGTATTGACGAGAAGCGCACATTGGGCCTAATGGTGGGAAAGAATGTAAATGTATACACTGTTACTCCTGGCTATACAGACGTCAATAGCTTTAGTGCAGCTCTGTATGGTCGCAGATATTTCCATTTAGGTGAACGCAAGATATTCTCATTCTACAGCGACTTGGCGTTAGGCGCAGCTGTTGTGACAGATATCGAAGGAGCGTATTGGGTTGATCCTGTAGACGGGACAACAAAGATGGATGATATTAGTGTCGAGAAGGGAGATGTGCAATTTTATCTCTCTTGGCAGCCCGGCATCAGAGTGCGCTGCTACAAGAATCTGCATATCTTCCTTGGCCCCACGCTTTCGACACATTGCCTTGGCGTGCATCTTGGTATCGGGTTCTGATGGCATACACAAATACATCATGTAAGTCTTACACATAAAAAAGCAATATATATATGACATATTGATTGTCGGTAACCTTGAAATCTGCCTTTTGGAAGAATTAACATGACAATTATCAAAAATTGGCATTGTTGTTCTTACTTCGCACTACTTAATTGCCTAATTTTGCAGCGCGAAATGGAAAAGATACTTTTACAATAAGACATGAACAAGCGTTTATCTTTATTTTTACTGACAACAATCCTCTTTACGGCTTTCGCTTCAGCGCAAGATGCTCAGACAATCAAGAAAGAGAAAAATAAGTTTGCTATCAAGGTGCAGACATTCAAAGGCTCTTATCTCGACAAGAACCACCACTTTAAGGGACTCGGCTTGGATGAGAATAGCGGTTTGAACCTTGGTATAGAATTTCCTTCCATGCAGCAACGCCCTTGGCAGCAGTACCTCAACAATCCTACTTTTGGTATAGGTCTTACGCACATGAACTTTGAGAACGACATGGTAGGACATATGATAGCCATGTATCCATACATCATGCTTCCGCTCATCCGCTGCAACTTTATGGAGTTTAATATCAAGTTGGCTCCGGGGTTGGGTGTGGTAACCGAGCACTGGTATACTCAAGAGGATCAGAATCCCGACCACTACGGAAATTATGAGAATGGCCCGACTACTGATCCTATCTTTGGATGTTATGTCAATGCTTACCTCACTGCAGGAGCTAATTTGAATATCATCCTCACCCGTAATGTGAAGATTAACGCGGAGTTCGGCTATTCGCACATGAGTAACGGCCGCACTTTTATGCCTAATTTAGGTGCCAATGTCATCTATGGCGGTTTGGGACTCATTACTACTTTTAATGCGGATGTAGAGAAAGAACCCATCCACTTTCCTGGCAAACCATACAAGTGGAGTATCAATATCACTGGAGCCGCAGGACCTCATCAGGCGGCTATCAAGGATGACCATAAGTTTCTTACCAGTACTTTCCACGCAGGAGCCATCTATCAAGCCACTAATTGGTATGGTGTAGGTATCGGTTTGGATGTGTTCTATAATGGTGCCATCACTTCCGAGACCGACCGTTCACTGTATCGTAAGGATCACGTGTATACTACTGCCGAGAAGTTCCGTGCTGGTCTCTCGTGGGACAACGAGTTTCAGTTTGGTCGCGTGACCGCTATTGCCGATTGGGGAGTATACTTCTATAATCCCTCGCGCCACTACTATGATTGCAACCACCCCATTTATGGTTACGGAAAGCGTCCCTTGTTCTACAAGAATGATGGTGCCGGTAACGACGAAGCCTTCCACTACATCCGTTTCGGTGTGAAGACCCGTGTATGGGATAACCTCTACTTGCAAGCTACCTGTAAGACTCATCTTCACATTGCCGAATATGTAGAGTTTGGCGTAGGTTATCAGATACCCTTCCTCAAGAAGAGCAAGCGCAAGAGTGGTGAGAGCATCGTATTTCACCATCGCAAGGATTGGTGGAAATAACACACCATAAAGTTTAGCAGCCTTCACGATAAACCTCGATGAGACTTGTTCGCTAAGAAAAATATTGAAGTAAACTTCATATTTCTCGCTCGCTTATTCGTATCTTTGAGCTAAACCTCGAAGATAGACTGCACTCGCTGTAAAAAATATTGAAGCAAGCTTCATATTTCTCGCTCGCTTATTCGTATCTTTGCAACAAATCGCGAAGATAGAATCAACTTGCTATGGCAAAGCATTTCACCTCAATACGACAAACAGTGCTTCTGGGGCTATGGCTGCTCTGCACATTGCCCGCCTCAGCGCAGTTCCTCTCGTGGGACGACTTCGTAGAGCAGCTTTTCGTGGAGGCTGAAAGCGAGGGCGAAGAGGCACTGGTGGCTGCCGAGAACCTCTACGACGATTATGTGCACTGGCATGTCCACCCCATCAACATCAACCGTGCCGACAGCACGGAGCTGCAGCAGTTGGGCTTCCTCACCGACTGGCAGATTGAGGGCATACACTATTATATATATAGGTATGGCGCTCTGCGCAGTGTGGGCGAGCTGATGCTTATCCCCGAGCTCGACTACCATACACGCCAATTGCTGTCGTACTTCGTTACCTTCGGTCCACCGGAAGAGAAGAAGGAGGATCCTCGCGACACCTGGCGCCGTATGCTCACCCGAGGACGCAGCGAGCTCTCCTCACGGCTCGACATCCCGCTCTACAGCCGGGCAGGTTACGCACCACGCACACAGAGCCAGCTCGATGCAGCGCCTTCGCGCTACTACACAGGCAACGCGCTCTATCATAACCTGCGCTACAACTACCGCTACGGCACACGCCTCTCGTGGGGTATCAGTGCAGAGAAAGATGCGGGCGAGCCCATCCTTACCACCACCTCTCCCCTACCCGATTACCTATCGGGCTACATACAGCTTGGCGATATGGGCATACTCAAGAATCTGGTGGTGGGCAACTACCGTCTGCGCTTCGGACAGGGACTGATACTCAACTCCGACTTTGCCCTTGGCAAGACGATGCTGTTGCAGGGACTGGGCCGACAAAGTGCCTCCATAAAGCCTCATCGGGGCACAGGCGAGGGCGACTACTACACAGGAGCAGCAGCCACCGTGGCGTGGCGTTCGTGGCAGTTCACCGCCTTTGCTTCGCACCGACGGCTCGACGCCACACTCAATGGCGCTGCCATCAGCACCTTGAAGACCGACGGCTATCACCGCACGCCTACCGAACTGGCACGACGTGGAAACACACGCGGCAACCTCTTCGGGGCGCATCTCGGCTATAGCAATCACGGTTTGCACGTGGGGCTGACAGCGTTGTACCAATCATTCAACCGCCTCTTTGCTCTCCCCACACAAAGCTACAAGCGTTATGCTCCGCAAGGACACACCTTCTTCAACGCCTCGGCCGACTATGCCTGGCATCATCATCGCCTAAGCATCATAGGCGAGACCGCCGTAGATGGCAAAGGCTCCGTGGCTACACTCAACATGCTGCGCGTGAGGGCGGTAGACGGACTACACTTCACCCTGCTGCAGCGCTACTATGCCCACGACTTCTGGGCACTGGAGGGCAAGAGTTTCTCCACCTCATCAGACATCCGCAACGAGCAGGGCGTATACCTCGGTGCCGAGTGGCAGCCTCATCGCCGCTTCGTGCTCACGGCATACGCCGACGGCTACCATTTCCCCTATCTGCGCTACCGTGTGTCGGCTCCATCGTACGGGACCGATGGTGTGGTCACTGCGCGCTATATGCCCAGCGATGCACACAGCCTACTGCTTCGCTACCGCTTCCGCCTGAAGCAGCGCGACGTAGCCGAAGGATATCGCCTGCCCAATGGAGGGTTGCTCAATGAATGGACACATCGCTTGCGACTGCAATGGAGCGGTACGCTGACGCCACTGCTGAGTTGCCAAGCACTGATGGAAAGTTGTCTCGTACAAGCCGAGACACTCTCTACGGGTGCAATGGCCAGCGCACAAGCTACCTACTCCCCCACCCTTGGCCAACACGCCTTACGCCTCTCGTGCGGACTCACCGCCTTCCGTGCCGACTATGCCGCCCGGCTCTATGGCTACGAGCGCGGCCTCCTCTATGCCTACAATTACCAGATGTACTACGGCACGGGACTGCGCAGCTACCTGCTCCTACAATACAGCCACACAGAGGCACCGCGCTTCACCGCTACAGCCAAGCTTGGCGCTACATACTATCTCGACCGCACTACCATTGGCAGTGGAGCCGCAATGATTGATGCCTGCCACCGCGAGGATGTGCAGGTGCAACTACGCTATACGTTCTAGAAAGGCTACTCTAATTGGAAGATTACCAACGTTTTATAAATGGATGCAACTTTCGCTCAAACACATCGCGCCGTACGATACGGTAGTGGGGATGATAATGCTCGTTGAAGGCACGGCTGTGGTGTACCACGTAGTTGCCCTCGCTCAGCAGGTGGGTTAGCTGAGCGGAATCCTCGGCAAATCCCTGAAGGGTAGGGTATACCTCCCTGACGGTTTGCTGTATGATGGCCCACTCATCGGTCCACTCGCTACTGAATGCAGGTTCTCCCTGCGCACTCTCTACAAAGGCATCGACCAAGCTATCAAGCTCCACCAAACTATCCCTAACCACCGAGAGGTTCACGCGATAGAACTGTCCGCGCCAGCCACACGGCTCGTAACGCTCACCGCCAAGCGTATCGGCAGTAGCCAGTTCGCGCACGATATAGCGCTTGGCAGCCTCGCGGTCACTGACAATATGTGCCGGACCGAAATAATCTTGAAAGCTACCTTTATAAATATCCTGCAGGGTAGCCTTGGGATAACGGAGAAGAAAGCCCTCCACATATTCGCGTATGGCTTCACGCTGCTGTTTCTCTTCCTTCGAGGCCTTGTTGCCACAGGCACTGAAGAGTACGATGCTTGCTATAAGAAATAGAAATAGTTTTCTCATTTTCATCCAGTTTTAGTTCCTCAGATAAGACTCATCAATGTGCCTCCAGCCAGTTTACGCCCCAGCCAAAGTCGGCTCGGAGGGGCACCTGCATCCGGTATGCACTCTCCATGGCTTCGATGACGATGCGCTGCACCTGCTCCTTCTCTTCGGGATAGACGCTGAAGTTGAGTTCATCGTGCACCTGCAGTATCATCGTGGAGCGCAGCCCCTCGGCACGGAAGCGGCGGTAGATCTCTATCATGGCTATCTTGATGATGTCCGCCGCACTGCCCTGAATGGGCGCGTTGATGGCATTGCGCTCGGCATAGCCGCGCACTACGCTGTTGTGCGAATTGATATCGGGCAGGTAGCGCTTGCGGTGTAGGATGGTCTCTATGTAGCCCTTCTCGCGAGCCACCTGTATGCTCTCGTCCATGTAGCGCTTCACGCCGCTGTAGGTCTCGAAGTAGTTTTCGATGAGCTCCTTAGCCTCGGCGCGACTTACGTTCATGCGCTCGGCAAGTCCGAATACCGATATGCCGTAGATGATGCCGAAGTTGGCCGTCTTGGCACGCGAGCGCTGCTCACGGCTGACCTCCTCGATGGGCAAGTGGTATATCTTCGCTGCTGTGGCCGCGTGGATGTCCTCGCCCGATCTGAAGGCCTCGATGAGGTTCTCGTCGCCACTGAGGTGTGCCATGATGCGCAGCTCTATCTGCGAGTAGTCGGCCGAGAAGAACTCACACCCTGGCTCGGGGATGAAGGCCCGGCGTATCTCCTTGCCGTCGTCGTTGCGGATGGGTATGTTCTGCAGGTTGGGTCCCGTGGAGCTGAGTCGTCCTGTGGCGGTGACCGTCTGGTTGAACGAGGTGTGTATCCTTCCCGTCTCGGGGTTGACGAGCTCGGGCAGCGCGTCCACAT
>CANBEE010000145.1 GCA_947367415.1 uncultured Bacteroidales bacterium | reverse complement strand
TCTATGCCCTGGCGGTGCGGCTTGTGTGGACAATACTCATCACCCATCAACTATGGATACGTTATATCCCATCCTGATTGACTACGGCCCATGGGGCATGTTTGTGTCGGCTTTACTCTCAGGCACCATACTGCCCTTCAGCAGCGAAGCGGTGCTGGTGGGGTTGCTGGCCGTAGGTGCCAGTCCCTGGAAACTGTTACTTGCAGCATCGGCTGGCAATGTGCTGGGTGGAATCACCTGCTACTATGTGGGCCGCTGTACCACCCCTGAGCGCATACAGAAGATATTTGGCATCAAACCCAAGAATATGGAGCGTGCCCGCCGCCTTGTCGAGCGCTGGGGCGCTTGGATAGGTTTCATCTGCTGGATTGCCGTGCTCGGCGATGCTATACTTGTCACCTTGGGCATCATGCGCTCCAATGCTCCGCTTACGCTGACCACCATGGCCATAGGCAAGACCCTCCGCTACGTGGCCGTGCTGCTTCCCGCTCTCGGGTTGGGGCATCTTCTCTTTGGCTGATTTTTGTCGGCCTCTGAGCAACTTTATTCACTCGTTCTCGTTACATTTATTAAGACATAAGAAATAGTAATCAGTATGGTTCAGGTACGTTGTAAGAACAATGGCGAGGTGCGTGAGTTTACACCGGGCACCACGTTGCAAGTGATGGTTGAGGAGTTTCACTTGGACATGCCCTATGGCGCTGTCAGTGCCCGTGTCAACAACAAGGTCGAGGGCCTTGCTTTCAGGGTCTACAACCACAAGGATGTGGAGTTTCTCGACATCACCTCCGACTCGGGCATGCGCACCTATGTGCGTACACTCTTTTTTGTGCTCACCCGTGCCGTGAGCGAGGTGTTCCCCGATGGCGAGATCATCATCGAACACCCCGTATCGAAGGGCTATTTCTGCAACCTACGCATAGGACGTTCGGTGACCGAGACCGATGTTGATGCCATCAAGCTGCGCATGCAGGACATCATAGCCTCCGACATGCCCATCCGCCGCATCAATTGCCCCACGGAGCAGGCTGTCGAGGTCTTCAAGCAGGAGGGACGCCCCGATGTGCTCACCCTGCTCTCTACCACCGGCAAGCTCTACACCACCTACTACAAGCTGGGCGACAAGGCCGACTACTACTACGGCAGCTTGCTCACCTCGACTGGTAAGATACACCTCTTCGAGCTACAGCAATACCACGACGGCCTCCTGCTGCGCGTGCCTAGCCGCGAGAACCCCGATATCCTGGAGGAAATTGTACGCCAGGACAAGATGCTCAGCGTCTTCAGCGAGCACCACCATTGGCAGGAGATTATGGGCGTGAGCACCGTGGGCGACTTTAATACAGCCTGCCGTGCCGGCCATGCTACCGACCTTATCAACGTGGCCGAGGCTTTGCAAGAGAAGCGCATAGCAGGCATTGCCGATGACATCTATCGCCGCAAGGCACGCATCGTTCTCATCTCGGGACCCTCCTCCTCGGGCAAGACCACCTTTAGCAAGCGCCTCTCCATACAGCTTATGACCAATGGCCTCCATCCCGTGGCCCTCTCGCTCGACGACTACTTCGTCGACCGCGAGCTCACACCGCTCGATGAGCATGGTGAGTACGACTTCGAATCGCTCTACGCCCTCGACCTTCCCTTCTTCAATGCTCAGCTCAATGCCCTGCTCCAGGGCGAAGAGGTAGAGCTTACCAAGTTCGACTTCACCACCGGCAAGCGTGTGCTCACCGGTAACAAGCTGCGTATCGATGCACATACCGTGCTGATTATCGAGGGCATTCATGCCCTCAACCCTGAGCTCACCCACCATATTCCCCAAGCCGACAAGTATAAGGTCTACGTATCGGCGCTCACCACCATCATGCTCGACGACCACAACTACATACCCACCACCGACAACCGCCTGCTGCGCCGTATCCTGCGCGACTACAAGTATCGCGGTTACTCTGCCGAGGATACCATATCGCGGTGGCCTAGTGTGCGTAAGGGTGAGGACAAGTGGATATTCCCTTTCCAGGAGAATGCCGATGCCATGTTCAACTCGGCACTGCTCTTTGAACTCGCCATCCTCAAGGGGCACCTCACTCCCATTCTGGAGCAAGTAAAGGAGAACCGCCCCGAATATAGTGAGGCCTATCGCCTCAACAAGTTCCTCCAATACTTCGAGACCATCCCCGACGATGACCTCCCACCCACCTCTCTGTTGCGCGAGTTCCTTGGAGGTAGCAGCTTCAAGTATTAGATAACTATTGGCACTTAGCTCCGACTATCTCCATCTAGCCCTCTTTTATCCATAAAAATAACAAAGTTTAGTGATAATTGTAGAATGTCTTAATTAGATTTATAGTACCTTTGCTGATGTAATGGAAAACAAATCGGCACAGATACAGATACAGGGGCAACAGATGTTGCAAACTCAGGGCCTATCGCCATTGCAGGTGCTGGTGGCCCGTCTGCTCCAACTCACTACGGTGGAGATGGAGGAGCGTGTGCGCGGGGAGGTCATTGACAACCCTGCCCTTGAGGAGGCTCCTGACGTGGAGCCCATAGATACGGTACCCGATTATGATGAGGGTGGACAGGAATCGGGCGAGGAACTCATTGCTGGTGACTACAGCTCGGAGGATGATATACCCGACTATAAGCTGAATGGCCTTGCGCAGAGCGCCGAACAGCAGGCTTTTTCGTATGCCTCGGTGCAGTCGTTTTACGATTATTTGATGGAGCAGTTGCGCGAGCAACCCCTGACGGAGGAGCAGGTCACCGTGGGCGAATATCTCATAGGTTCGCTCGACGAGGATGGTATACTGCACAAGCCGTTGGTTGCCATAGCCGACGAGCTGGCCATATACCATGGCGTGGATGTCGACGTGAACGACGTGGAGCAGGTGTTGGAGGCAATACAGCAGTTCGACCCAGCCGGCATTGGTGCACGTAGCCTGCAGGAGTGTCTGCTGATACAGCTGCAACGGAAAGAGGCTACGCCTGCCGTGGCATGCCAGATGACGTTGCTGGAACAGTGCTTCGACGAGTTTACCCGCAAGCGGTGGGACAAGATAGAGCAGAAGCTCGGGTGGAGCGCCGATGAGGTGGCCGAGGTCATTGACGAGCTGGTGAAGCTGAACCCGCGTCCGGGGGCAGCCTTTGGCGACACTATGGAGAAGAGCACGGGACATATTGTGCCGGACTTCATTGTGGAGACCTTCGATGACGACATCATCCTGAGCCTGAATAATCAGAATATACCGCGTCTGCACGTGAGCAACGAGTTCATGGAGATGCTCAGTGAACAGGCTGCATCGTCGAATGCCGATAGCCGTAATGCAGCGCAGTTCCTGCGTCAGAAGATTGACTCTGCACGCGACTTCATACAGGCCATACAGCAGCGCGAGCATACGCTCATGACTACGATGCAGGCCATCATCGACATGCAGCGCACGTTCTTCCTTGAGGGTGACGAGTCGTTGCTGCGCCCCCTTATCCTTAAGGATGTGGCTGAGCGGGTGGGGCTTGATGTGTCTACCATATCAAGAGCTACCGCGAGCAAGTATGTGCAGACGAGCTTCGGCATATTCCCGCTGCGCTACTTCTTCAGCGATGGTGTTGCCAACAATCAGGGCGAGGAGGTTTCCATCAAGGAGGTGCATAACCTCATCAAGGAGCTTGTCGATGGTGAGGACAAGGCCAATCCCTTGACCGACGAGCAGTTGATGAACGCACTTGATGAGCGCGGATTCCATATCGCACGGCGCACGATAGCCAAATATCGTGAGCAGCTACACATACCCACGGCACGCATGAGGCGATGATGGAAAATCCTGCGTTTGGCTTTGTGGTTTAGGGTAAAAATCGTATTTTCGCAGAACGAAACGGAACGAATAATTAACATATAGAAGATGAAACCTATCGTAAGTATTATCATGGGCAGCACGAGCGACCTGCCCGTTATGGAAAAGGCTGCTGCATTGCTCAACGATATGCAGGTGCCCTTCGAGATGAATGCACTCTCAGCACACCGAACGCCCGAGGCTGTAGAGGCCTTTGCCAAGGGAGCTGCCGAGCGTGGTATCCGCGTGATCATTGCTGCTGCCGGCATGGCGGCTCATCTGCCTGGTGTGATTGCCGCAAGCACTACAGTGCCTGTCATCGGAGTGCCTATCAAGAGTACGCTCGAAGGTATGGATGCCCTGCTGGCCATCGTGCAGATGCCTCCCGGCATACCCGTAGCCACCGTAGGTATCAATGCCGCGCAGAATGCCGGTATTCTTGCTGTACAGATGCTTGCCCTCTCTGATGCCGAGCTTGCCTCACGCTTTGCAGCCTTCAAGGAGGGTCTCAAGCGCAAGATTGAGAAGGCAAATGAAGAGCTCAAGACTGTAAGTTACGAATATAAGGTGTAGGTTGATGGTCGAGGGATGACAGTTTTCTGTTTAGTGTTTAGGGTGCCATCCGGATGGTTATCCCTCAACTCTCATCCTTCAACCATAAACCCTCAACTATAAACCCTAAAAATATGAATCTCTTTAACTATACCCGCCGCACAAGTAGCGAAGTACAGATTGGCGGCACCCCTCTCGGGGCAGAGAACCCCATTCGTGTGCAATCGATGACGACGACTGCCACTACCGATACCGAAGGGTCGGTGGCACAGGCCAAACGCATTGTTGAGGCTGGTGGTGAGTATGTAAGACTTACGACACAGGGTGTGCGCGAAGCTGAGAACCTGCGAGAGATTAATGCCGGTCTGCGTTGTCAAGGCATCGATACTCCGCTCGTGGCTGATGTGCACTTCAATGCACGCGTAGCCGATGTGGCTGCCCTCTATGCCGAAAAGGTACGTATCAATCCTGGCAACTATGTGGATACGGCCCGTACCTTCAAACAGCTCAGCTATACCGACGAAGAATATGCGTCGGAGATTGAAAAGATACGTGCCCGCCTGGTGCCCTTCCTCAACATCTGTAAGGAAAACCATACGGCCATACGTATCGGTGTGAACCACGGCTCGCTCAGCGACCGTATCATGAGCCGCTATGGTGATACGCCCGAGGGCATGGTGGAGTCGTGCATGGAATTTCTGCGCATTTGCGTGGCCGAGGACTTCACCAATGTGGTCATTTCCATCAAAGCAAGCAACACGGTCATCATGGTGCGTACTGTGCGTCTGCTTGTGCGCACCATGGAGAAGGAGGACATGAACTTCCCTCTCCACTTGGGTGTGACCGAGGCTGGTGAGGGCGAAGACGGACGTATCAAGAGCGCCGTAGGAATAGGTGCCCTGTTATATGATGGATATGGCGACACCATCCGTGTGTCGCTGAGCGAGGCTCCCGAGGCCGAGATTCCTGTGGCCAAGACATTGGTTCAGTATGTGACAGCGCATGCCATGCATCCGCATATTGAGGCCGTTGAAGCCGAGGAGTATAGCTATGTGGCACCCGTGCGCCGTACCACACACGCTGTTGCCAATATCGGAGGCGATCAGGTGCCCGTAGTCATTGGTAGCTACTTTGGCGAAGGACGTGAGTTCGATATCAATCTGCGTCCCGACTACCTCTATTGTGGCGGTACCTTGCCTATCGAGCGACCCGACATTCCGCTTATCGTGGATGCACCTGCATGGACTGGCGAGGCAAACACCTATCCCGTGTTCATGGGTTTCGGTGACAAGAACTATCTGCCCCTATTGGCTTCATGTTCGGCGAAGCTGAAATTCCTCTTTGTCACCTATAGTCAGTGTTCTGAAGAGGTGCTAGCCTGCCTCAAAACCCATCCAGAGGTTGTCGTGATACATCAGACAAACCATCCGCATAGGGTAGGGGAGCACCGTGCATTGGCTCATCTGCTTATGCATGAGGGTATCACTAATCCTGTCATCTACTTCCAGCATTATGCCGAGGACTCTCTTTCGGAATTCCAGCTACGTGCTGCAGCTGATAGTGGTGTGCTGTGTATTGATGGCTTTGTCGATGGACTCTATCTGCATAACATAGGAAGCAGCATCGCGCCTCAGGTGGTGGATGCTACGGCCTTCAATATCCTTCAAGCTGCTCGTGTACGCACAAGCAAGACCGAGTATATCTCTTGCCCCGGATGCGGACGTACGCTCTATGCTCTGGAGGGGACCATCGCGCGCATTAAGGCAGCTACGGCCCATCTGAAGGGACTCAAGATAGCCATCATGGGTTGTATCGTAAACGGCCCAGGCGAGATGGCCGATGCTGATTATGGCTATGTAGGCGCTGCTCGCGGAAAGGTGAGCCTGTATCGTAAGAAAGAGTGTATAGAAAAGAATATACCCGAGGAGCAGGCCGTGGAGAAACTGCTTGAGCTTATCGAGCGTTGCGAGGGTGAAAATGCTAATGGCTGATCAGCATGGAGACGCTATTGATTATTCTTGCTCTCGTATTCGGCATTGTCGGACTTGCAGGCTCTATCCTTCCTGCCTTGCCTGGTGCTCCGCTGAGTTATATAGGTCTACTACTGCTGCTCCTATGTGATGGTGCAGACATCTCGTCGGCATCGCTTTGGGCAGGTGCAATATTTCTTGTTATCGTGTCGGTTCTTGACTATATAGCTCCTATCTGGCTCACAAATGCCAGTGGTGGCAGCAAACAGGCAACGCGAGGCTCGGTAATAGGTATGGTGGCTGGCCTCTTCTTCTTCCCGCCTTGGGGCCTTATCTTGGGACCATTTATTGGTGCTTTCTTGGGTGAACTTATGGCACAGGCCACCACGGGCAAGGCGCTGAAAGTAGCCATGATGTCGTTCCTTGGATTTGTACTCACTACAGGTATGAAGCTTATTTATAGTGGTGTTCTGCTGTTTATTATAGTCAAGGAATGCATTAAGTTGATATTCTGACCTTGTCTCTTGCCTTCTGATATCTCAGACGCGTAAGTACATTGTAGGATAATATTTGTAGAATAATAAAAGAGGGGTGTGTCACGTGACGCACCCCTCTCTCTTTGTTTATGCTCTTGGAGAATTACTCCTCTGTTTCGCTGA